>NZ_KV813778.1:0-4201 GCF_001813735.1 Staphylococcus sp. HMSC068C09 | reverse complement strand
TTTTTTTACATTATTCACGTCTAACAACATGATATCCATGCTTCCTTTCTTTTTATTACACTCTTTAATTTATCACTTACTTCTATCATAAAACAAAAAGAAACCAGTAACATTAATCATTTCTTAAAAATGTTACTGGTTATCCTTACATTATTGAAAGTTTAATTATTTTCTGGGAAATGTATGTCAAATGTAGTTCCTTCATTGAGCGTTGAAGACACTTCTACTTTATGATGTAAATGTGCCGATATATGTTTAACAATAAATAATCCAATGCCACTTGAATGTTGATGAAGTCTTCCGTTATAGCCCGAGTAGCCTTTATCGAAGATTTTGGGAAGATCGGCTTTACTAATTCCTACACCATTATCTCGTATAGATAGCACTTGATTTTCGTTGTTAAACGTAATCCAAATGTCTTTACCACGTGCATATTTCAAAGCATTATTAAGAATTTGTTCTATCATGATTGTACACCATTGAACATCAGTAAGTACTTCATCTTCACAACGTGTGTAATGAATGTTTGTTTTTTGGTCGATGAATTGAATCGAATATTTCATAATAAGCGGTTTAACGAGATCGTTAATGGTCACTTTCGAAAAGGACATATCCGTTTCTTGATTCATTAATTTTAAATAGCTGAGTGCAAGACTCGTGTAGTTATCAATTTGTATAATTTCTTGACGCACGCGATTCACTACATTATCTTCATTTCTTTCTAACAGGAGTTTCGAAGCGGTAATAGGTGTCTTCATTTGATGCACCCATGTTAAAAAATAGTTCTCAACATTGACTTGGTATGCAGCTTGTTCATTTTTTACACGTTGTAATTCATCTTCTAAGTCAGCAACTTCTTCTTTTAAAGACACTGCTTCTTGAAATCCACTAAGTTGAATCAACCAAAAAATAATCATTATGAAAAGAATAATTGCCATACCTAGAAAGAATGCATTAAAAGGCAAATTAAAAAGAAAGAAAATCACCAAGAAAAGTAATAGAAATAAAGCTACTATCATCATTTGATGACGTATCGATTTTATAAATGCTTTTAACATCATATTTACACCTTATATCCTACATTTTTCTTTGTCTCAATGAAATCAACAATACCGATAGATTGCAGTTTTTTACGTAGACGTGTCATATTTACTGCTAACGTATTATCATCAATAAAATTCTCCGATTCCCAACATTTTTCAATGATTGCTGTACGACTGACATATTTCCCTGCATTTTGAAATAATTTATTCAAAATTTGTAGTTCAGTAAACGAAAGTTGTACAGAGTCATTGTTGTAATATAGTGTGGCTTCATCAACAACGAGCTTACACCCTTTAACAGTAATTTCATTATTTGAAACCGTTAAATCATATGTTCTACGTAACAATGCTTGAATTTTCGCTATAGTAAGTGACAAATTAAATGGCTTTTCAATAAAGTCATCTCCGCCCATTTGAATTGCCATAATTTGATCCATATTGTCAGTACGCGAACTAATGAAAATAATTGGGACATTAGATACTTTACGTATCTCTTGGCACCAATGATAACCATTAAATGTAGGTAAATTAATATCTAATAACACAAGTTCAGGTTCTACAGTTTTAAATTCTTCAAGAATATTACCAAACTGCTTAGCAATACTCACTTCATAGTTCCAATGTGAGAGTTCATTCCCTAGACTTTCTGCAATGACGACATCATCTTCGACAATCAATACTTTCATTTTTTTCATCCTTTATTTTGCGTCATGATCATTATTGTCATTAGGATTAGACATTATATTTTTTTCTTGTTCAAATTTATTTTCTTTATGTTTCATTTTTTTCTTACGTTTTCTTTCTTCCATAATAGATAATGCGATAAATACAACTATCAGTAAAGGAGATAACATTACGAATATCATTATTGATTCACCTCTATATATTTATTCATGACATGATTTCTTTAACTTTATTTTAACGCTTTTTCTTTAAATTGAATATATTCGAGATTAACTGTTTCATAAAAAAGTAAGGAGCGAGATTCGAATTCATTTTGAATACGCCGTCTCACTCCCATGCTTCTTTTACTTTTAATCTTCTTTATTTAAAATATACTTTCTAATATCTTCTATGGTGATCGCTTCTTTAATTTGTCTTTTGATATCATTGATTTTTGCTATTCTTCCAATACTCCCTGCCCAACTTTTAGGACTATGCTGTTTCCAATCATCTAATTCTTTAAATAGTTCTTGTAATGTTGTCATATGTTTACCACCTTTTTTTAATTTGGGTAAATAAAATAGCCCTCCTTAAATAAGAAGCGCTTGTCGACATCTTCTTATCTTTCAGGAAAATCCTGTTGGATGTAGCACCTCACGCAAAGCGCAGTTGCTGAAGTTTCATAGGGCCAATTCCCTCCACTTACTCTTAATAAGATTAAACTATTTTATTTAATATTATTATAGCATACATTTTCAATTCTTTATATTAAATTAATTTATTAAATCATAGAATATGATAAATTAATAATTTTTTACAATACCTTAAACTAAAGTTTACTAAATACTTACTTCAAATCAAATAAAGTTTCTTAATATAAATATGTAAGTAATCTATATTTTACATATTAGGGGGCTTTTTTAATTATGAGTTTTATTAATAAATTTGGAAAAACCACAGTAGCAACTTCAATCCTAGCTGCTTCAGTATTAGGTACAACACATGTATCATTTGCATCTGGTGCTGGACAAGGCGCTCAAGGTCAACAAGGTCAAGATGGCGATTACATGGCCATCGGTAACACTAAAAATCCTAAAAATGTGATTTTCATGGTTGGAGATGGTATGGGTCCTTCTTATAATTCAGCTTACCGTTATTATGCAGATAATCCTAATACCAAAGAATTAGATCAAACTGCTTTTGATAAATATTTAAAAGGGACTAACCGTACTAACCCTAATGATCCTAAAGAAAATGTAACTGACTCAGCTGCAGGTGGTACAGCTTTCGCTACAGGTCATAAAACATATAATGGTTCAATCTCTGTAGATAATGATAAAAAACCTTTAAAATCAGTATTAGAATATGCTAAAGAACAAGGTAAATCAACTGGTTTAGTGACAACAGCAGAAGTCACTGATGCAACCCCAGCTGTGTATGCGGCACATGTAGATGATCGTGATAAAAAAGATGAAATTGCACAACAATTTTATAATGATAAAATTAATGGCCAACATAAAGTAGACGTTCTTTTAGGTGGAGGCTCTAAATACTTCGGTAAAGAAAATGGTCATTTAACTGAGAAATTTCAAAAAGATGGGTACGACTATGTAACCAATAAGACTGACTTAGCTAACTCTAAAAATGATCAAGTATTAGGTTTATTTGCTGAAAAAAATATGCCGTTACAAATTGATGCACCACAACAAAATCCATTATTAGCAGATATGGAAGACAGTGCATTATCTAAATTAGAAAAAAATGATAAAGGATTCTTCTTAATGGTAGAAGGCGCTTCAATTGATAAATCTGGTCATCCTAATGATATCACTGGTGTCATGTCAGAAATGAGCGGTTTCGATAAAGCATTCCAAAACGCTATCGACTATGCGAAAAATCATAAAGATACATTAGTTGTCGCAACTGCTGACCACTCAACTGGTGGTTTATCCATCGCTAAAGGTAAAGATTATGTATGGAATCCAGACGCTATTCATAAAATGAAACATTCTGGTAGTTACATGACTGAACAAATTGCTAAAGGTAAAGATCCTGAAACAGTGATCAATGAAGGTTATGGTGTCGACTTCCCTGAAAAACAACTAGATAAAGTTAAAGAAGCTGCAAAAGAACTTAAAGACGTAACTGATAAAGCAAAAGACGATAAAGATCCGAAAATTGCTGAAGCAACAACTCAATTACAAGATGCAATTCAAAAACCAATTAACGATGCATCTCATACTGGTTGGACAACATATGGTCACACTGGTGAAGATGTAAATACTTATGCATATGGTCCAGGTGCTGATAAGTTCCGTGGTAACATTGATAACACGGATAGTGCGAAAAACATCTTCGACTTCTTTGGTCAAGATGTCACTTCTAACCAAAATCAACAATAGTATTTAGCTCATAGATAAGACGCTCTCTATAATTAAAGAGCGTCTTATTTTATGGTCAGAAAAAAAGAGGCTGGGACATAATTCCTAACAAAA
>NZ_KV813777.1:0-554 GCF_001813735.1 Staphylococcus sp. HMSC068C09 | reverse complement strand
TATATATATTCTTGAAATACCAATAAATATTATTTCTAAATTACGTTCGTTTTTGACACAAAACCTCTTAACTTAATATTAAGAGGTTTTTCTTGGATATTTAAGTCTATAAACTTGTGTTATAATCAATGTATCATAAATATCGAAAATCATGAGTTTTTAGATGCTGACAGACGTGTTTATTTACATCGAGAACTATATTTCATTAGTAAGTACCCATAAAACGATTAAAAAAGGTGGTGTTCAAATGGCTAAAATTGGTTATGCACGTGTGTCAACACAAGATCAAAGTCTTGATGGACAGATTGATACACTTGAGGAATATGGTTGTGAACGTATCTTTAGCGAGAAAGCGAGTGGTCGTAAAACTAAAAGAACGGAACTTGATAAGTGTTTAGATTATTTACGTGAAGGAGATATTCTAGTTGTCTATAAATTAGATCGTCTTGGACGTACAACAAAACAATTAATTGAGCTATCTCAATGGTTGGATGAAAATAGCATTGATTTACATATTATAGATATGAATGTGTCAACGAAAGATGCGATGGGCA
>NZ_KV813776.1:0-381 GCF_001813735.1 Staphylococcus sp. HMSC068C09 | reverse complement strand
TAGTTTACTTCACGACAAAGAAAACAACAGTGAATTAGTGAAAGCAAAAGCGAAATTAGATGCAGCGATTGGTGAAGAAGATCCAACACCAGGAATGACGCCAGCAACAGCAGATAATTATAGAGCGAAAAAAGTAGAAGCAGAGCGAATTAGTGCAGAAGCCCAAGGCGTGATTAACAATGGAGATGCGACAGCTGAAGAAATCAGAAATGAGAAAGCGAAAGTAGAAGAAGCATTAACTCAATTAACTGAAGCAAAAAATGCATTAAAAGCAGATAAGTTGGTGCTAGAACAAAAACGCCCAGGATTAAATCATGTAGGAGTTACCGAAGGTAAGAAACCAGCAAGTGTGACTGCATACAATAATGAAATGACTAAAAT
>NZ_KV813775.1:0-209 GCF_001813735.1 Staphylococcus sp. HMSC068C09 | reverse complement strand
ATGTCAACAATACTTGTACCTAATTTTGTCCAATCTTGGCTTTGTGCTGCGTCTACTGTATTTTTAATTGCTTCTACTAATTTAGTCATTTGAATTTCTCCATTCTTTTTTTATTTTTAAATGTTATTACATTAGAATCCTAAGTATTTACCTAGAATGCTTACACCATTTGATACGATATCAACAATGCTTGTACCTAATTTTGTCCA
>NZ_KV813774.1:2014-22338 GCF_001813735.1 Staphylococcus sp. HMSC068C09 | reverse complement strand
CCTGAGTTATTTGTTTCAAATGCATCTCTATCATAGTGTTTCGTCGCATTTGTATTCACGTCATCATTAGATTGATTTGCGCCACGACCATGTAAGTCATTGCCAGTGTTATTCGTTTCAAATGAGTCACGATTATATTTTTTACTCATGTTTATTCCTCCTATAAGAAATGCACTTAAACAAGTAAAAACCTCATTTAAGTGCATTTGATTGAATCATATTAAAAGTTTTTCTCAACATTTGTAGTGTAATTTTGATTTGCATCATTAGCTACAGAGTTAGCTCTGTAGTTTGCACTTCCTCTACGGTAGTGTCTATTTTGCCATTTGTCAGCAATTTCCATTGCAACATTTGACCATTGAACTACTTGAGAAATTTTATCTTCATTTTGAGAAATATTATGTGTGATTGAGTTAGTCACACGATCAACTGAGCTATTTAAAGTTTGAACTGAGTCGCCAATACCTTTAACGCCATCAACAACAGAGTTTAAACGTTCAACTTTACCTTGAATGTCTTCAGTTAAGCGATTAGCTTTATGAAGTAAATCAGTAGTTTCACGAGTAATACCTTGAACTTGACCTTCAACACCATCAAGTGTTTTAGCCACATGATCTAAATTTTTCTTAACTGAAATTAAAACTACAACAATTCCAATACATAAAATTAAGAATGCGATTGCAGCAATAATTCCAGCAATTGGTAAAATCCAATGCATAAAAAACGCCTCCTAAATATTCTTTTAAAATAAAAGTCATTAATTATAAATACCCATAATAATTATATATAAACATATTAGAATTCTTTTGACATACCAATTTTTTCTTCATAAGCACGTTGAATTTTTTGAATATCTCCGGCACCCATAAATAGAATAACAGCATTATCAAATTTTTCTAATACATCAATACTATTTTCATCGATTAACGCAGATCCGTCAATACGATTTATTAAATCTTGGATAGTTAATTCTCCAGTATTTTCACGTATTGAACCAAAAATTTCACATAAAAATACGTGGTCTGCTTTACTTAATGCATCAGCAAATTCATCTAAGAAAGCTTGAGTTCTTGAAAACGTATGAGGTTGGAATACTGCAACGACATCTTTATTTGGATATTTTTTTCGTGCTGTTTCAATTGTAGCACTAATTTCTCTTGGATGGTGAGCATAATCGTCTACTAATACTTGTTTTGAAACAAAAGTTTCATTAAAGCGACGTTTTACACCACCAAATGTTTCTAAAGCTTCTTTAATATTATTAACATCCATTTTTTCAAGATAACTAATTGTAATGACTGCTAAGGCATTTTGAATATTATGATTACCATATTGTGGTGTTAAAAAGTGATCATAGTATTCTCCATTAATATACACATCAAACTGAGTACCATTTTCAGTTATTTGTATATTATCTGCATATACATCATCGTTTTTACTAAGACCATAATAATAAATAGGTACATCTGCTTTTAAATTTCTTAAATGTTCATCATCTCCCCAAGCAATAATAGCTTTTTTTACATTATTTGCCATTTCTTGGAAAGCACTAGCAACATCGTCGATATTTTTAAAATAATCAGGATGGTCATAATCAATATTTGTCATAATTGCATAATCTGGGTGATAGCTTAAAAAGTGACGTCTATATTCACACGCTTCAAATGCAAAATAATCACTACCTGGTAAACCCATTCCTGTACCATCACCAATTAAGAATGATGTTTTCTTGTCTCCATTCATAACGTGAGATAATAAACCAGTTGTAGACGTTTTACCATGAGCACCTGTAACTGCTACCGATGTATATTGATTAATGACTTGACCAAGAAAATCATGATATCTAATCACATCCAACTTTAATTCATGTGCTCTAACAATTTCTTCATGTGTATCAGGAAATGCATTACCTTGAATAACTACCATTCCTTCATGTATATTATCTACACTAAATGGTAAAATTTTAATCCCTTTATTTTTAAGTGCTCCTTCTGTAAATACATATTTTTCAATATCTGAACCTTGAACTTCATGTCCTAAATCGTGCATAATTTGTGCTAATGAACTCATTCCTGCACCTTTAATTCCGACAAAATGATAATGCGTCATATCCATAAAACTCCTTTAAAATTAATCTTTCTTTAAATCTGCCTCAGTAATAAATACATCTCTTGGTTTAGAGCCGTTTGCTCCAGATATATAATCTAGTTGTTCTAATTGATCGACGATTCTTGCTGCACGATTATAACCAATTTGGAAATGTCGTTGGATTAATGAAGTAGATATATGTCCTTCTTTGACCATAAAACTACAAACATCATCAAATAATTCATCTCGTGCTTGAGTTTGAGTCTTTTTCAACAATTCTTTTTCTTCAAATAAATATTCTGGTTCTCTTTGTGCTTTGATGAAATCAACGACATCATCAATTTCTTCATCAGATACAAATGTACCTTGTACACGTATAGGTTTATTCATACCACTACCTAAATATAGCATATCACCGTACCCTAATAGTCTTTCAGCGCCTCCACTATCAATAATAGTTCTAGAGTCCACGCTTGAAGACACCATAAATGCAATACGGGTTGGTATATTAGCTTTAATAAGTCCAGTAATAACATTAACTGAAGGTCTTTGTGTCGCTACTAACATATGAATTCCACAAGCTCTCGCTTTTTGAGCAATTCTAGCAATAGATTGTTCTACTTCTTGTGGAGCCATCATCATTAAATCTGCTAATTCATCAATAACAATGACTATCTTAGGCATACGTTGTTCGTAAGACGCTTTTTTATTGAAAGCAGTAATATTGCGTACGTGATATTTTGCAAACAGTTTATAACGTCTTTCCATCTCTTCAACAGCCCACTTTAAACTTTGAGTAGCTGCTTTAACATCTGTAATAACTGGTGAAACAAGATGTGGTAAGTCATTATATGGCGCTAATTCAACCATTTTTGGATCAATCAATAATAATCTCAACTCTTCTGGATGATTTTTATATAATAATGACATTAATATACTGTTAATACATACAGATTTACCTGAACCTGTCGCTCCAGCTATTAAAGCATGAGGCGTTTTAGCAATATCCATTAATAATGGCTCATTATTAATCCGATTACCCATAGCTACTGTTAATTTAGATTCAGTATCTTTAAACTTAGGTGATTCTAAGATTGATTTTAAACTTACTTTTGAAGAATTTTGATTTGGTACTTCAATACCTACCAAGCTTGTACCTGGAATAGGTGCTTCAATTCTTATATCTTTAGCGGCCAGTGCCATCTTTAAATCATCTTGCAAAGCAGTAATTCTCGAAACTTTCACACCTTTTTCAACAGCTAACTCAAATCGTGTTACACTTGGACCTACAGTCACATTTTGAACTTCTGCAGGAACATTAAAGTAATAAAACGCATCATTTAATTCTTGTTTTTTCTCTTCAATCCATGAGTTATCAATTTGATGAATTTCCGGATCTTCTAATAATTCAAGACTTGGTAATTTAATATTAGGACCTTTTCTAATCGCAGCTTTACTTTCGTGTTGCTCGTTTTCATCTTGATCTTCATTCTGAGTATTTAATGTCATAGATATGGCTTGTGTATTTTCATTTTGTACATTTGAAAGTTCACTCGTTTCATCTTCTTGATTATCTTGAAGTGATTGTTCATTAATATTCTTTTTAATATGCTCTTCATGATTATTAGTCGCTTTTACTGATGGACTTGAACTTGGTGTACTAACTGATTTATTTTCCAATTTTGTCTCTGGTTTTAATTCTGGAACGCTAACTTTATTAGTTTTTTTGAATTTTTTAGCATCCATCAAACGTTTTTTGTCAGATGGCGTCATTACAACGTTAAAAGGTTTACTACCCGGAATGATTGAGGATTTAATAGATGATGAAACATCCTCATTTTCAACGATTTGTTTGTTATCATCTTCTAATTTTTCATCTTCAGTGTTAGATGATGAGTCATGAACTGAATCATTGTTATGTTCAATTTGTTCAGAAGCATACTCAGTATCTGTCTCAATTGCATTATCAATTGAATGGTCAATGTCATCATCGTTATGATTTGATTGTTTAGTTACCTCTTCATTCGAAGAAGCGTTCATCTCATGATACTTTGCTTCCTCTACTTCTTCTTTTGAAGTATAATTATTGTCTTGCAATTCATTAACTTTACTTAAATGAGCATCTTCATTTTTATTAAGATGATGCTGTTTGTCTTTAGTTGAATGTATAGGTGATACGTTAAGATTATCGTCTGACAATGGCTCATCATTATGTTCGTCTGTAGATGTCGTATCATTAACTTCTCGTACTTCTACATCTTTATCATTAACAGTTTGAATATTTGGGACAGATTTCAAATCAATTTCTTCATATTGATACTGCTCATCATCGTCATCATAATTAGATGTATTTGAATCAGTTTGAGTCCCTTCATCAATCACATGATTATTCATCGTATTCTCATTTGAGTCTTCCATTTTATCAGTACTATCTTCTGTATATGTCGTTCTCTCTTCATCATTATTTTCTTCATGATCTAGAGAACTCTCTCCAGTGTACTGCTTAGCTTGATTTGCATACATTTCATCAATGACTTTTTGGATTTCGTTATCATTATCCGCTGATTGTTGACGCTTATTCTGTAAAGCTTCTTTAAACTTACGTTTTTGTTGTGCTTTTTTTTCTCTTTCACGTCTAATTTCTTCTACTATTTGTGACGCATAAATATTCTCAATATTCACCGTATTATCTTTTTGAGAAAAATTAGGAACGTTACTTTTTGAAGATGTAGTTTCATAAATATTAGAATTTTGATCATTAATAATTGAAACATCAGTATCTTCATACTTAGTTTGACTCAACGGTTCATTTTTAGACTTGCTTATATTTGTTTTTACATCATTATCAGATACTCGTTGTGCTGTTTGATCTTGTTTTGAATTATGTTTCTCGTCATTATGATTATCGTCATTCTCATTCTCTTTTAGTGGAGGGATAACACCGTTTTCAATTGGTCGGCGTTTTTTTGTACCAAATACTGCAGACGGTACTTCTGAAGTTCTAAAACTTGAATGGTGATATGTAGAATTCGATGTCGTTTTATAGTTTGCTTTAAAACGCTCCGATTGTAATTTCACATGAGAATGATTATTTGTATGCTTATGATATTGAGAAGTCGTTTTTCTATTATTTTTATCATTTAATTGTGTACTATTCAACGACTTATTACGTTTATTAGAAGGTCTTTCTTTAATTGAAGGCACTCCAGTATCATCATGATTTGTATACTGTCTTCTTCTGCGTCTTCGAGTATCTGTTGCACTGTCATAAGTTTGAGGATAGTCATTATTATTATCTATTTCATCATAACTGTAAGCGCCATAACCAAATTCTTTATCAACTTTAGGTGATTTCTGCGACATATATTCATCTTCATCAACTTCTCTGTAAACCGCTTCATCATATGTTTCAGCATCTTGCCCTAAATCAATAGGAAAACGAAATTTTCCACGCGGACGATCATAGATATCATCATTTTCAGGAAGTAAGGTATGCTCACCATTCTTTTGTGTTTCTGAGTTATGTCGACGTTTATTTTTTCGTCTTAGTAATTCTTCATCAGAATGTTTATCATTGCCAAATAATTCATCAAACCAACTCATACTTCCACATCCTTCCTAGTTTTTTTAATCAAAAAATGCATTGCCTACTTTATAATCATCAGACAATACCATGATTCCTTTTTCTTGAGGTGCATTAGGCAAGTTCAATTCTCTCATTGAACAAATCATACCACTTGATGCAACACCACGTAATTCAGCATCTTTAATTACCATTCCACTTGGCATAACTGCACCGACTTTAGCTACGACAACTTTTTGACCTGCTTCTACATTTGGCGCACCGCACACGATTTGTAGTTTTTCACTACCAACATCAACTTTCAAAATACTTAATTTATCTGCATCAGGATGCTTTTCTTTAGTTTCTACATAGCCTACAACAAATTTAGGTGATAAATCCGCTTCAAGTTGATAATCAAAACCTGCATTTGTAATTGATTGTTGTATAGCTTCTACAAGCGTTTCATTTAATTTAATATGACCCTTACTATTAACTGAATATACTTTTGAAAAATCGAAAATATTAAATCCAACAATTTGATTTTCATGTTTAATAGCAACCACATTATTTTTTATTTCATATTCAAAAGGCCCATCTGTTGGTTCAATTTGTAAAAATGCAACGTCCCCTACGCCTTCTTTATTATAAAATAAATTCATTTAAATTCTCCTTTTTACGTATTATTAGTTATTTTTTATTAAATTTTTTACGATTCGCTTCTAAACGTTGAATAACGTTTGGATCTCTTTTTTGTTTATTATTTTTTCCTAAAATAAAAATCGGCTCTAAATGTTCTTTTTTATAACCAAATGAAAGTGACGTTATAGGTACAAGTCCCTTAGTAAAAAATTCCATCGTCAAGTGTGCCATAACATCATAGCCTGTTTTATTGCGTATATCAGCAATAATTAATACATCTTGATGAGGAACAGCGACTAACATTTCACCTTCACATTGAGCTTCAATGTCATTTAAAAACTTTGTATTTAAAATACGACTCGCATCATATCCGTCATTTGAATTGATAAAATAAAAAATATTTCCTTTTACTTCATCTGTTTTATATTTATTCTCAAGTTTACGTATATTAAACAACGACATTTCTTTAATTTGTTGTGAAGTTAAACCTAGTGTTTTTAACATACTTTCATCAATTAATCGGTACGATTTTCCTAAATCAAGTGCATAATAAATATTAGTTTCTGCAGTATGTTCTTCAATAACAAATTGATGACCTTCTTTAGTTTTTTTATCAAAACTAGTTGATCTTATTACAGGCATAACTTGAATATCTTTCATTTTAGATAGACCATTATCATCCATTTGTGCAATTGCCTCTTCAACATAATAGATAATTTCATCAATGATTTTCTCTTTTTGTTCTTCATACTTCGCTACAACTGCATTAAGTTTGATAGTTACGCCTTTAAAATTATCTCGTCTATATATACGTAATGTTTCTTCTTCACGATCAAACTTAAAATCAACGTCTAAATGTTTTAAACGTTGTTTTAATGTATCTCTCATTTGAAAGACGTTCATATTAAAACACTCCTATTTTCGCACCTTACAATATTTTACAATAAAAAGAGCTCCAGTTACAGAAAAATTAGGCTATTCTTTCATATAAATAAGAAGTTTAAGTCCTAATTACTCATTTACACATATTGACTTAAAAATGAATCTATTTGTTCGATTGATTTTCGTTCTTTTCCAATATAACTTCCCATTAATTCACCATTTTTATATACGAGAAAACTTGGAATACCCATGATATCATTTTCAATTGCTAAATCTATAAATTTATCTCGATCTACTGATACAAATTTAAAATTAGAGTATTTTTTTTCTAATTTCGGTAAATCTGGTTCAATCACTTTACAATCTGGACACCATCCAGCTGTAAATTCAAATACCGTTTGTTCATTTTTTAATTCTTCAAATTGTTTTTCAGTTTCTAATGTAATCATATTATTTCTCCTCACTTTGAAATTGTAATGTTAAAATGTTTTCATTTGTTAAGTGACTCACAGCTTGTTTTAATAATTCACGCGCGGCATAATAGTCTCTAATATCAAATACCGCATCTGTACTATGAATATATCTTGCACATACGCCTATAACTGCTGTAGGTACACCTTTATTTGCTTTATGGATTTCTCCCCCATCTGTACCACCTGGTGAAATATAGTATTGTGAACGAATATCAAATGTATCAACTAACTCCAGTAGATAGTCTCTGAAACGTGGAGAGAGAATCATTGTACCATCTTTAATTCGAATTAATGTTCCTTCACCTAATTGACCAGATAATTGCTGTTTACCTTTAATATCATTTGCAGGAGAACAATCTACAACGAATGCTATGTCTGGCTGTATTAATTCAGTTGATGCTTTTGCACCTCTTAATCCAACTTCTTCTTGAACATTTGCACCCACATATAAATCTACATCTAATTCTACATCTTTGAGTAATTCTAATATTTCAATTGCTAAGACACAACCGTAACGATTATCCCATGCCTTAGCACTATATCGATGTTCAGATAATTGAGTGAATGGTGTAAAAGGAACAATTGTGTCCCCTATTTCTATTCCACGTGATCGAACTTCTTTATCACTTTCTGCTCCTATATCTAACATTAAATCTTTAATCTCAGGAACCGCTTCATTACCTGTTCTAAAATGTTTTGGTATATTCGAAACTACACCTACAATTTTTTCACCTTTTCTATTTTTAACCTGCAGTCGTTGTCCTTGCCATATATCATTAGATACGCCGCCTAAATTAGTAAACTGTAACATGCCATTTTGAGTGATGTTCGTAATCATAAAGCCAATTTCGTCCATATGAGCCGCTATCATCACACGCTTTGCATTTTGTTTTTTTGATTTTTTTACACCAAAAATACTTCCCATATGAGTTGTTATCACTTCATCTACAAATGGTGTCATTTCTTGTTTCATGTAGTCACGTACTTCTTCTTCAAAGCCTGGTGCTCCATGTAATTCTGTTAATGTTTTTATACGAAATAAAGTTTTATCGTTTTCCATTACATAAACACGCTCCTTAAATGTATTATATCATTTTGATTATGGTAAACTAATAATAAGAACTATTAATAGAAAGGTTAGATTCGATAATTATGACTTGTCAGACTATAAAATATATCTCCATTCCCATCGTAATAACTATAGGAGCATCTACGGCTTTTATACTCTATCGTACATTGAAAAACAAAAAAGTAAAAAATCCGGATAGAATATTAGAGGAAGTAAAATCATATTTTATGGATATTAAAGGTTCTTACATTCTTCATGAACCTTTACAAAATAAAGAGCAATATTTAAATCGTCTTGTTTATCAAGGTGGTATTACTCAAAATAAAAACAACCGTGATATAGAGTATACTTTCTATGCTGATGCACACACAGGTGAAATACTTACTATTGAAGAAAATTAATATTATTTTTTGATATTTAAAAAATATTTTAATACTTTTTTCACTTCATATTTATATTTTAAATTACATTTGTTTGATGTTTTTATTAATTTTTTATCATTTTCGAACTTAACAGTAAAGTAACGATTACTATGATAATACAAAAATCAATAATCATTTTAGATGAAATATGGACTAAATTTTTTCTTTTTCTCTTATATATTGCATGGATGTTTATCATATGTACTTATATTTATCATAAAGAGCAATAAATGATAAAACAACACACGAGCGTAAGAATGTATTTGCTTCTTACGCTCGTGTGTTGGATTTAATATATTATTTATTAATTTTTATGAAATTTGGCTTCCATTCTATAAATACGGGAACCTTTATCAGAAAATTTTTTCTCATATTCAGTTAATATATTATCTTCATCATCTTCATCATGAAGATTTAAATTTAACTTTGTAAAATACATTCCATATTGTGACATGCTTTCAAGACTATAAGCAAATAAACCTCTATTATCTGTTTTAAAGTGTATTTCTCCATCTTCTTTAAGAATTTGTTCATATAGAGCTAAAAAAGTGCGATACGTTAAACGACGTTTTGCATGTCTTTTTTTTGGCCAAGGATCCGAGAAATTTAAATAAATTCTAGATACTTCATTCTCTTTAAAGTACTCATTTAGTTCAATTGCATCATTGCAAATCATTTTTAAATTTGTGAGTCCTTTATCCTTTACTTTATCAAGCACTTTATACATAACGCTTTTTTCACGTTCTAAAGAAACAAAATTAATTTCAGGATGTTGCTCTGCAAGTGTAGTTATAAATTGCCCCATTCCTGAACCGATTTCAATATAGATTGGCTGTTTCTTATCAAACCAATCACTCATTTTGCCAGCATGCGAACCATCCATGTCTACTAGGTCAGGATGTTCTTTCAAATAATCTTCTGCCCATGGTTTATAACGGACTCTCATGTATTAAATCTCCTTAAATAAATAAATTACTATTCATTACCTCATTTAAAAATTTGAGCCATGTGTTCATATCTTTAAATCTTTTTTGTTCTTCATACCATTGAATCATGCCGATTGATTGAATCACAGTATACCATTTCATACGTTTATTTAAGTCCATACTTTCTTTAACACCATAAGTATTGAACCAGTTAGACCATTGTTGTTTTGGAACGTAGTTGTATAGCAGCATACCAATATCGATGGCTGGATCAGCAATCATTGCACCTTCCCAATCTACTAAAAATAACTCATCACGATCAGAAAGTAACCAGTTATTATGATTAACATCACCATGAACTACTGTAAAGAAACGTGAATCTAAATTAGGAATATGATCTTCCAAGTAAGTTAATGCTTTTCGAATAATATGATGGGTTAATACGTCTCTAGATAAAGAAGCATTAATTTTCTTTAACATAATATTTGGGGTAATAGGCTCCATTTCCATACGTTTTAACATATTAAGTAGTGGTTTTGAACCATGTATTTTTTTGAGAAGTTCAGCAACTCTTCTTTGAGACATTTCAGATGGTGTAAGTTCTCTACCATTTTTCCAATGTTGTGCTGTTACCACTTCGCCTGTTTCAATACGTTTTGTCCAAACTAACTTAGGCACAATACCTTCTGCAGATAAAGCTGCAATAAATGGATTTGAGTTACGCTTAAGAAATAATTTTTGTCCATCTTGTTCAGCCATATACGCTTCTCCAGATGCTCCACCTGCAGAATCAAGCGTCCACCCTAATTGATAAAACTGCTCCAACTCGTTCACCTCACTTTCAACTAGAAAATGGCTCGAGAAATATAGTTTTTCAAGAGCCATATATCTAATTTAATCATCGCTTTTTATCTAACGATTATATTTCTAACTTTGTTTTTGTTATATTGATAAAATTATTATTTAAATGTCTTCAAATCATTTAAATTTTTTACGTTATCTCTTTAATCACTCAATGATGATTTTATAATTTTTAGCTTAATTTTTCAACTGAAAATGAGAAACAAAATGATACATTTTACTAGTATGAAAAAGCTAAAATCCCGAATGCTTTATAAATATTATAACATATCATATACATCATCGTTGAAGAAATTTAAAGTTAATTGATACTTTTTGATTCAATATACTTTTCGAATCCTTCTTGTAATTTTTTAGTAATTGGACCTACTTTACCATCATTTACAATTTCGCCATCAATCTTAACGACAGGTGTTACTTCAGCAGAAGTACTAGACACAATGACTTCATCTGCATTTTTTAAGAAATCAACTGTAAATGTTTCTTCATTAAATGGTATGTTGTCATCTTCAGCAACCCATTTAATTACTTTTCGAGTAATACCATTTAAAATGTAATTATTAACGGGATGTGTATAGATTTCGCCATCTTTAATCGCATACACATTACTTGACGCACCTTCAGTAACAGTTTCATCTCTATGTTGAATGGCTTCTGTTGCATTATATTTAACTGCATATTCTTTAGCAAGAACATTTCCTAATAAATTTAAACTTTTAATGTCACAACGTAACCATCTAATATCTTCAACTGTTACAGCATTAATGCCATTTTCAAAGTCGTCGTATGGACGATCATAACTTTTAGCAAATGCCATAATAGCAGGTTTAACTTCTGGAGTTGGGAAAGAATGGTTTCTTGGTGCTACACCTCTTGTCGCTTGAATATAAATTCCACCATTTTGAATGTCATTGATTTTTAAAAGTTGTCTTACAATATCTGTTAGCTCCTCGACAGTATAGCCTAAATCGATTTGAATTTCACTCGCACTTCTAAGGAACCTTTCAAAGTGTTCAGTTACTGTAAATAATTTACCGTTGTATGCACGAATATATTCATATATACCATCTCCAAATACATAACCTCGGTCTTCATAAGACACTTTTGCGTCTTCTTGATTTAAAAATTCTCCGTTAATAAATACTTTTGTCATTATTTATCCCTCCACACATAGTGAATAAATTGCTTCTAAATAGATACTTGTTGCGTTGAATAATTGTTTTTTAGTAATATATTCATTCTTTTGATGCATTAAATCCTCTGAATCTTCAAACATAGCTCCAAATGCAACACCTTTGTCTAAATTACGTGCATAAGTGCCTCCACCAATTGTATAAGGTTCTGTCATATCACCTGTTTGATTTCTATAAGCAGTGACAAGTTTTTGTACAAATGGATCATTTTTATCTACGAAATGAGGTTGTTGAACTTTACCTAATTCTATTTCAAACCCTTGAGATTTGATTTCATTTTTAAAACGTTCTAAAGCAGTTTCAAATTCGAAGCCTTTAGGATAACGTAAATTGATACCAAATTTGCCACCTTTTTCTTTATCATACGTAATGATACCTACGTTTGCTGTCACGTCTCCCATAACATCAGTATGGAACTTCATACCCATTTTTTCACCAAAATGAGATTCATGTAAATAACGATTACTAAATTCAGCGAATTCTTTTGCAGCTTGATTAAGATTCAAAGTTGATAGGAAGTCAATAAGATATAAACCAGCATTCACACCAAGTGAAGGATCCATACCATGGACGGCTTTCCCTTCAACAGTTAATATCAATTCACCATTATCTACAACCGCTTCACCTTCTAGTTGACGTTGGTCTAGATAATGTTCGAAATGTTGAACTACGTCTGTCATATTTTTTTCAACCAAAATATGTGCTTTAGCATGATCAGGAACCATATTATAGCGTTGACCAGATTTAAATGAAAGAAGTTTTGCTTCTGAATGATCAGTATGATGTGAGCTTACATTTTGGACTAAATCAAATGTTGTAATTCCTTTTTCACCATGAATAGCAGGGAATTCAGCATCTGGTGCAAAACCTAAAGCAGGCATTTCTTCTGTTTTGAAATATCTTTCTGTACATTTCCAGTCAGATTCTTCATCTGTACCAATAATAATATGAATACGTTTTTTCCAATCTACATTCATTTCATTTAAAATTTTAACTGCATAGTAAGCTGCGATAGTTGGACCTTTATCATCAAGTGTACCTCTTGCCACAATAGCATCATCTGTTACAACAGGTTTAAATGGATCAGAATCCCAACCGTCTCCAGCAGGAACGACATCTACATGACATAAAATTCCCAATACATCTTCACCTTGACCTGCTTCAATTCTTCCAGCAATATGATCAACATCATGGGTAGAAAAACCATCTCTTTGAGCGATTTTATACATATAATCAAGAGCTTCACGAGGTCCAGGGCCAACTGGTGCTTCCTCTGAAGCTTGACTATCATCTCTCACACTCTTGATTGAAAGTAATCCATTTAAATCTTCAATAATTTGACTTTCATATTCTTGTACTTTTTCTTTCCACATTAGAGATCAACTTCCTTTTCAATAGATATACCTATTATTTTACATAAATCTAGTATTAAATGACAACAAGATGTCAGAAAATTTCATAGTACATATAAAAAAAGAAGTGAGAAAAAATTTTCTCACTTCTTTAAAATTTAAGTTTAATGTCTATCGTCTAAGGCATTATGATTGTTTTTCAAATCTTCTTCAGTGACTACTCTTAAATTATTATTAACAGTTGCGCCACCTTCATCATCAAATTTACCTTCTGCTAATTCATGTGTATCATTTTTTTTAGTATTCACATTAGTGAATTTAGATTTTTCATCTTGTAATAAAGATTTAGGATCATTTTTTAAACGATTTGCATAACCTTGTGGGTCATTCTTTACGTTTTGAATTGTTTCATTTGCTTTTGAGCTAATATCATTAACTAGCCCTTTCGCATTTTGTTTATAGCCTTCTGGATTTTCTTTATATTTATTATACTCAGCTTTTAATTTATTTCTGCTACTTTCACGTGATAATGCTACTGCAGCCGCTGCAGCACCAATTCCTGCCACAATTCTTAATAAACCTGCACTTTTAGCCATCATATTACCCCTTTTCTCTTTTATTACTATAAAAGTTTTAATTCTTCTGAAGTTAGTAAACGATACTCTCCAGATTTTAAGTTTTCATCTAACGTCAAATTAGAAATTTTAAGACGTTTTAATTCTAATACCTCATTATCAATTGAATGAAACATTCTTTTCACTTGATGATACTTTCCTTCATAAATAGTAACTAAAGATAATTTATGATCTAGTTTTTCAAGTTGTGCTGGTTTTACTTTGCCATCTGATAGTTCAATTCCATTTTTAAAAGCAATAATATCTTCGTTTTTAATAGGATATTTAGAGGTTACTTTATACGTTTTAGACACATGTTTAGATGGACTCATTAAATTATGGTTAAATTGTCCATCATTAGTAATAAGTAATAAACCTTCAGTATCTTTATCTAGTCTGCCTACTGGAAATATATCAAGATGACGGTAATCATCAATAAGATCTATCACTGTTTGATTTATATCATCATAAGTAGCAGAAACATATCCTTTGGGCTTATTTAACATAATATAAACATGATTAATATACTCTATTATTTTGCCATCTACAGTAATTTCATCTTGCTCAGGATTCACTTGGGATTTAGGCGATTTTTCCACTTTATCATTAACTTTGACACTATTTTTCTTTAAAAGCTGCTTTACCTCAGTACGCGTGCCAACTCCCATATTCGATAAAAATTTATCTAACCTCATCTTAAGAATCCAACTTTACGTCTAATCTTTGCTGGTAATTCACCAAGAAATTGATCAGCTAATCGATTTTTAATTGTGATACCGCCATACACTAATGCACCGATAATAACCCCAACAAATAATATAATCATTGCTCCAAATTTACGTTCTACAGGGACAAAATGACCTAAAATTAAGTAAACAATTTCTACACTAATCATCATAATTAAACTATAAATAAAAATTTTCGCTACTTGCACAAATGTTTCTGTAAATTCATATTTCGCATATATTTTTAAAATAAAGAAATTTGCTGTAATCGCAAAACTCAATGCAATAGCAGTACTTAAAATTGCTCCTGCAGTATGGAAAGTCATAATTAATGGAATATTAAGTGCTAACTTTAATACAACGGCTCCTAAAATGACAAACACTGTCAATTTTTGTTTGTCTATACCTTGTAACATCGAAGCAGTAACACTAAGTAAAGAAATTAATATTGCTACAGGGGCATAGATAAATAACATTTTGTTTCCATCTGGATTATATTGATAGAAAACTGTATATAAAGGTGCAGCCAGTGCCATTATCCCTAAACTTGCTGGAACTGTAATATACATTAATACACCGATTGATGTTTTAATTTGACGATGCATTTCAGTTAAACGACCTTCTGCATATGTTTTAGTAATATATGGTATTAAACTTACCGCAAAACCTGCTGCAAGTGATGTTGGAATCATTACAATTTTATTGGTTGTAAAGTTTAATATCGTAAAGAAATAATCTTTATTTGCATGGAATCCTGCTGCATCTAGTGCATTGTTATGTGTAAATTGATCAACAAGGTTAAATAATGGAAAGTTTAAACTAACAATTACAAACGGAATACTGTATGCAATAATTTCTTTATACATTCTTCCATAAGAAATGTCTAATCCTGTACGATCAGACTCTACCATTTTTTGAATGTGAGGTTTACGTTTTTTCCAGTAATACCAAAGAGTAAATAAACCTGCAATTGCTCCCACAGCGGCTGCGAATGTAGCTACACCATTAGCTTGTAGATATGTACCATGAAAAACATTTAAAACTAAATAACTACCTATTAATATAAATATAATTCTGGCTAATTGTTCAGTAACTTCAGATACAGCAGTTGGACCCATCGATTGATAACCTTGGAATACCCCTCTCCATGTTGCTAATAGTGGGATAAAAACCACTACTATACTGATGATACGAATAATCCAAGTAATCTCTGGTACTGTCCATCCACCTTTTCCTTCTTTTTGACCTAAAGTAATAACTGCAATATCAGGTGCTAAATAAAACAATATTAAAAATCCTATAATACCTGATATCGACATTACGATAAAACTCGATTTATAGAGTTTCTGTCCAACTCTATATGCTCCTATTGCATTATACTTTGCTACAAATTTTGAAGCTGCTAAAGGCACTCCAGCTGTCGCGACAGCAATAGCAATATTATAAGGAACATAAGCATAGTTAAATGGCGCTAACTTTTCCTCCGCATTTGCACCCATAATCGCATAAAAAGGAATTACAAATAAAACACCTAGAATTTTAGTAATTAAAATACTAAATGTTATTAAAAAGGTTCCGCGCACCATTTCCTTATTTTCACTCATATTCAATCTTCCTATCTTTAATTTAATCAAACTATGTCGTTATACATCTGTCTAAACTAAGGACTTGCATTACTATAAAATATATCACAAAATACTTATTGTTTCTCGTTTCTTTTTAAGTTTTTTTTGTCAATTATTCTCACTATTATTAAATAAAAATATTGTAAGTTTTTTATTTATGTATTTAATACACTTTTTAACGCAAAATTCTACTTCGGTTCGCAAAATAATAAGTATTTATGTAGAATATAAATGTATGATAACGGAGGTTAATATATGTATCAAACAATAATCATTGGCGGTGGACCAAGCGGATTAATGGCAGCAGTTGCTGCGAGTGAAAATAGTAGTAAGGTTCTATTAATCGAAAAGAAAAAAGGTCTTGGAAGAAAATTAAAAATTTCTGGTGGTGGTAGATGTAATGTGACTAATCGTCTACCTTATGAAGAAATCATCAAAAATATACCCGGAAACGGTAAATTTTTATATAGTCCATTTTCAAAATTTGATAACGAATCCATAATAGAATTTTTTGAAAGTCGTGGTATAAAATTAAAAGAAGAAGATCATGGAAGAATGTTTCCAGTTTCAAACAAATCACAAGATATTGTTGATACTTTAGTTAATACAATTAAGAATAACAACGTTGAAATTAAAGAAGAAACTGTTGTTAATGACATTTCTAAAAATGATCAATCTTTTATAGTAAAAACACAAGATGGCGAATTTGAATCAAAAACAGTTATTATTGCGACTGGTGGAACAAGCGTCCCCCAAACTGGATCCACAGGTGATGGCTACAGATTTGCTAAAAATTTAGGTCACACTATTACTGAATTATTCCCTACTGAAGTCCCTATTACATCTAGTGAATCTTTTATTAAGAATAAAACCCTTAAAGGCTTAAGTTTAAAAGATGTAGAATTATCAGTTTTAAAGAAAAATGGTAAAAAACGTATTAGTCATCAAATGGATATGATTTTTACACACTTTGGTGTAAGTGGACCAGCTGCATTACGTTGTAGCCAATTCGTTTATAAAGAACAAAAAAATCAGAAAAAACAAGACATACAATTACAGTTAGATGTATTTCCAGAGATTTCTTTACAAGATTTAGAAAATAAAATAAAGAAAATCTTAAGCGAAGAACCAGACAAATATATAAAAAATGCACTGCGTGGTTTAATAGAAGAAAGATATTTATTGTTTATGCTAGAACAGGCTAATATTAATGAAAATACAACATTTCATCATCTTTCAAATCAACAGTTGACTCACCTCGCAGAACATTTCAAACAATTCATTTTCACTGTTAATGGTACCCTTTCGATTGAAAGAGCCTTTGTTACTGGTGGTGGCGTTTCTCTTAAAGAAATATGGCCTAAAACAATGATGTCAAAAATTCAACCTGGCTTATTTTTATGTGGAGAAGTATTAGACATTCATGGTTATACAGGTGGCTACAATATTACAAGTGCTTTAGTTACCGGCCACGTCGCTGGAAACGAAGCTAGACAATTTATATATACTTAAAAATAAAAAACACTCCAAAAGTTAAGTAAAATTATAACTTTTGGAGTGTTTTTTATTTCATATTTTGAATACGAAGATAACTGAATTTATTTTTTATTATTTATCTTCTTTTTTTCTTCGTTTTAATAATAATAGCAGACCACTTAATAATGTGAACTCAGCTAAAGATAATAATGAGTTTTCATTTTCACCTGTATAAGGTAGAGTATTTAATTTTGAATGATTATTATTCACATTAAATTTATTATTAAAATTATTAAATGTAACTTTGTTGTCATTAACCAATCCAAAGTTATTTTCAAATTGCTTAACATTCACATGTTCAATCTCATTAATAGTCACTCTCGTTAATTCATTAATATCATTAGTAGTCACATTTTCAACTAATTTATTTAAGGCTTTCATAACATAAACATCAATTTGTTTATAAGCTTTATTTCTATTATATTCTGATATATTTGTTAATCCTTTAATATACGCTTTACGTTTATTTGCTACATCAAAAATTTGGGCTTTAGCTTTCAATTTTACTTTGTCGATTAGAACTATTTTATTAAATTCTTGAAGATAATGTATTTTTATATTATCAACTTGTTTATTAGTTTGAGCTTGGTTTACTTTTTCTTCTGCTTTTTTATATGATTCATCAAGTTTTTGTTTTATGAATAGTTTTTCATCTATTGTAAATGTTTGATCAGATGATACTTTATCTTTTAATTTTTGTAATTCCACTTCTAATTTAGATAAAGCATCTGCTTTTTTAATAACTTCAACTTGAATACTATTAATTGATTGTTTACCTTGCTCTGTAGTCTGATCGACATCTGAGTTAGTATTGGCACCTTCGAGCAGTTTTTTAGCTCTCATTACTGCCTCTTCTACTTTTTGTTTTGCTGCATCCTTTTCTTCTTTTGTTGCGTTTGGTGTTTGATCAATTTCTGCTTTCTTTTGTTTAGCTAATTCGTCGATAGTTTGTTTAGCTACAGATTTTTTAACTATTTCTGGTTGGATTTCATCAATAGCATGTTTACCACTTTCTTTGGCTATTTCAACATCAGAATTAGTCGTAGATTGAGCAATATTATTCTTTGCTTTTATAACTTCTTCATCTACTTTTTGTCTAGCCACATCCTTTTCTTCTTTTGTTGCATTGTGATTATTCTCAATTTCTGCTTTTTTAATTGTTGCTTCATCATCTATCGCTTGTCTAGCTAAAGATTTTTGTATTGTCTCTGGTTGAATATTAGATATAATTGAAATTCCAATTTGAGTTGATTGATCTACTGTATCATTCGTTGTAGATTGATCAACATTATGTTTCGCTTTTGTTGCTGCTTCATCTACTTTACGTTTTGTCATTTCTTTTTCTTCATTCGTTGCTTCATGATTACTATCAATTTCTGCTTTTTTTGCTGTTACTTCATCATCTATAGATTTTTTGGCTTGTGTTTTTTTCAAAGCTACCGCATTAATGTTATTTATTGCACTTATACCATTAATTTGTGCATGATCTACATTGGAATTATTTATTGATTGATCAACATTTCTTTTAGCTTTATTAACCTCATCATCAATTTTTTGTTTAGCTATGTCTTTTTCTTCTTTTGTTGTCGAATTATCTTGATCAATTAGATTTTTTCTAAGAGTTGCTGCTTCATCTATCGCTTTTCTTGCTTCAGCTTTTTTAACTACTTCTGGTTGTATATTTTCAATAGTATTTTTACCAGTTGTTTTAGCATTATTCACACCGTCATTTGTTGTAGCTTGATTTATATTATTTTTCGCTTTTATAACTTCTTCATCAACTTTTTGTTTTGCTGCTTCTTTTTCTTCTTCAGTTGCATCTAGCATTTGATTAATTTTTTCTTTTTTTACTTTTGCTACTTCATCAATTGCTTGTCTTGCTAAAGATTTTTTAACCACTTCTGGTTGTATATTATTGATCTCTGTATTTCCTGTTGTTTTTGCTTGATCCACTGCATCATTTGTTGTAGCTTGATCAATATTATCTTTTGCTTTTGTAGCTTCTTCATCTACTTTTTGTTTTGCTACTTCTTTTTCTTCTTCAGTTGCATCTGGTGTTTGATCTATAATTTTTTTCTTAGCAATTGCAGATTGGTCAATTTCATGTTTTGCCTCTACTTTTTTTATAATTTCAAGTTGGATTGTATTAATAACATTTATCCCTTTTGTTTTCGCGTTATCAACTCCATCATCATTTTCTGCTTCGTTGATATGAGTTTTAGCTTCTGTTAACGCTTGATCCACTTTACTTTTCGCTGCTTCTTTTTCTTCTTCAGTTGCTTCTTGCGTTAAATCAATAGTTGCTTTTTTAAGTTTAGCTAAATCATCAATTGCTTGTCTTGCTTCTGATTTTT
>NZ_KV813774.1:1676-1914 GCF_001813735.1 Staphylococcus sp. HMSC068C09 | reverse complement strand
CGCTGCTTCTTTTTCTTCTGTCGTTGCATCAGGTGTTTGATCAATGATGGCTTTCCTAGTTAATGCAATTTGATCAATAGCATTCTTAGCTGTCTCTTTTTTTACAACTTCTGGCTGAATGTTATTTATAGCAACAGTTCCTCTATCTTTTGCTTGATCTACATCACTATTTGTTATTGCTTGATCAATACTATGTTTTGCTTTTGTAACTTCTTCGTCAACTTTTTGTTTTGCTGCT
>NZ_KV813774.1:561-1576 GCF_001813735.1 Staphylococcus sp. HMSC068C09 | reverse complement strand
TTTTTTTAGCTCTTGCTACTTGATCAATTAACGTTTTAGCTGCAATTTTTTTTATAATATTGGGTTGAATATTATTAATTGCTATTGTGCTATTATGCTCAACTTGATTCACATCATTATTTGTAACTGCTTGATTAATGTTACGTTTTGCTTTTGTTACCTCTTCATCAACTTTTGATTTCGCTACTTCTTTTTCTTCTGTTGTTGCATCAGGTGTTTGATCAATGATGTTTTTTCTAGTTAATGCAATTTGATCAATAGAAGTCTTAGCTGTCTCTTTTTTTACAACTTCTGGCTGAATGTTATTTATAGCAACAGTTCCTCTATCTTTTGCTTGATCTACATCACTATTTGTTACTGCTTGATCAATACTATGTTTTGCTTTTGTTACCTCTTCATCAACTTTTGATTTCGCTGCTTCTTTTTCTTCTGTCGTTGCATCAGATGTTTGATCAATGATGGCTTTTTTGATTTTTGCTTGAGTATCTATACCTCGTTTTGCTTGTTCTTTTTTAACTATATCTGGTTGGATATTATTTATTGATGCCGTACTATTATGTACTACTTGATCTACATCATTGTTAGACAAAGCACGATTAATATTATTTCTTGCTTCTGTCGCAGCTTCGTCTACTTTTGATTTCGCTGCTTCTTTTTCTTCTGTTGTTGCACCCGGTGTTTGATCAATCGCTTCTTTTTTAATTCTAGCTACTTCATCGATTGCAGTCTTTGCTGCTATTTTCTTAACTATATTTGGTTGAATATGACTAACTGTTGTAACACCATCTTCTTTTGCTTGATCAACAGCTTGATTTATTTCTGTATGATTAATATTATTTTTTGCTTCTACTGCAGCTTCGTCTACTTTTGATTTTGCGGCTTCTTTTTCTTCTATAGTTGCATCAACATTATTGTCGATCTCTGTCTTCTTATTAATAACTTCATTATCAATTGCTTGTCTTGCTTCTGATTTTTTAAGCACATCTGGTTGGATTGCATTGATTGTATTCGTACC
>NZ_KV813774.1:0-461 GCF_001813735.1 Staphylococcus sp. HMSC068C09 | reverse complement strand
TCTTCTGTTGTCGCATCTGGTGTTTGATCAATCGCTTCTTTTTTAGCTTTTGCAACATCATCAATTGCTTGTCTTGCTTCTGATTTTTTGATTACTTCTGGTTGGATTGCATTGATTGTAGTTGTACCATTTGTTTTTGCTTCATCCACACCTGAATTATTTATTGCTTCATTGATATGGCCTTTGGCTTCCGTTACCGCTTGGTCTACTTTCGCTTTTGCAGCTTCTTTTTCTTCTGTTGTCGCATCCTGGATTCGATCAATTGCCTCTTTCTTAGCTCTAGCTACTTCATCAATTGCCTCTCTTGCTTTTATTTTTTTCGTAATTTCTGGTTGGATTGCATTGATTGTATTCGTACCATTTGTTTTTGCTTCATCCACATCTGAATTAGTTATTGCTTCATTAATATGAGCTTTGGCTTCCGTTACCGCTTGGTCTACCTTCGCTTTGGCTGCCTCTTT
>NZ_KV813773.1:0-1255 GCF_001813735.1 Staphylococcus sp. HMSC068C09 | reverse complement strand
AAGCGCCATCAAGTGAAGAAAATACAGAAGAAATAACAAATACTGTTTCTTCAGATGAAAATTTAAATCTTCGAGGCTCTGAGAAAAGTGAAGATAATAAGATTGAAGCTTTGAACTCAAACTATGATTTAAATAGCTCATTATCTTCGGAAGAATTAAACTTGAATAGTGCACCGACGTTTATGTCTTTATATAGCATGCCAGCAAGCGATTCTACTAATGAGACATCTACTATTAATTTGCCAGCTACTACAGTAAAAGGAAGAGACAACTATGATTCTTATGGCAATGTAGATATTCAAGAAAATCCTACAGATTTAGATGCTAAAAATTTAACTAGATTTAACTATACTCAACCCACTGGGACATTTGGAGTAGGGGCTGTACAATTTAAAAATCAAATCACATTTGATAATGATTTCGACTTTAATATTAGAGTAGCTAATAATCGTCAAAGCAATACTACTGGTGCCGATGGTTGGGGCTTTATTTTTAGTAAGAATGATGCAAATACTTACTTAAAAGATGGTGGCATTTTACGCGAAAAAGGTATGGCCGATGCAGCTGGTTTCAGAATTGATACAGGTTATTCCAATAAAGATCCATTAGATAAAACTCAAAAGCAAGCAGGCCAAGGATACAGAGGATATGCTACTTTTGTGAAAAATGATGCCCAAGGCAATACATCTAAAGTAGGTTCGGGTAATCCTGGAGGTAGTGCCACTGATCCAAAATCTGACTTTATTTACTACGCTGATAATACAACAAACGACTTCGACGGTAAATTCCATGGTCAAAAATTAAATAATGTAAATTTAAAATATAATGCGTCAAATGAAACATTTACAGCAACTTATGCTGGTAAAACTTGGACAGCTACTTTGTCACAATTAGGGTTAAATAAAAAAGATAGTTATAACTTTTTAGTAACTTCAAGTCAACATGGAAATGGTGACTCTGGAACATACGCAAGTGGTGTAATGAGAACAGACTTAGAGGGCGCAACATTAACTTATACGCCTAAAGCTCAAGAAGGTACACCAGAAACAACCACAGAAAAAATTCCGTATGAAACAAAACGTGAATTTGATCCAAAATTAGCACCTGGTACAGAAGAAGTCGTACAAAAAGGTGAAAATGGAGAAAAAACAACAACAACACCTATTTATGTCAATCCAACTACTGGTGAAAAAGTAGGAGAAGGAACACCGACAACTAAAGTAACAAAAGATCCAGTGGATGAAATCGTACATTA
>NZ_KV813772.1:0-202 GCF_001813735.1 Staphylococcus sp. HMSC068C09 | reverse complement strand
TTTTTTATCTAAGTTTCCTGCTAAACCATTTAGTTTTGGTTCATCTTCTGTTAACTTATTAACTCTTTCCGCAAAGGTATTTCTTCCTAAAACTCGTTCTAACTCTTTTAGTAAGATTTTTAAAAGCTTTAACGCTATTTCTATATTCTCTTTAAGTGGCTTTGCATTTTCGTAAAGTTGGTTAAAATTATCGTCTGCGTTT
>NZ_KV813771.1:31104-31799 GCF_001813735.1 Staphylococcus sp. HMSC068C09 | reverse complement strand
TCTGCCTTACAAGCAGAGGGTCGGCGGTTCGATCCCGTCATTCTCCACCATTCAATTTAATAGCCGGCCTAGCTCAATTGGTAGAGCAACTGACTTGTAATCAGTAGGTTGGGGGTTCAAGTCCTCTGGCCGGCACCATCTAAGAGCCATTAGCTCAGTTGGTAGAGCATCTGACTTTTAATCAGAGGGTCAGAGGTTCGAATCCTCTATGGCTCACATGTATACGCGGGTGTGGCGGAATTGGCAGACGCACTAGACTTAGGATCTAGCGCCTTACGGCGTGGGGGTTCGACTCCCTTCACCCGCATATGCGGAAGTAGTTCAGTGGTAGAACACCACCTTGCCAAGGTGGGGGTCGCGGGTTCGAATCCCGTCTTCCGCTCCATTATTTTGCCGGGGTGGCGGAACTGGCAGACGCACAGGACTTAAAATCCTGCGGTGAGAGATCACCGTACCGGTTCGATTCCGGTCCTCGGCATTATTATTTTGCGCCCGTAGCTCAATTGGATAGAGCGTTTGACTACGGATCAAAAGGTTATGGGTTCGACTCCTATCGGGCGCGTTCTCTTACGGGAAGTAGCTCAGCTTGGTAGAGCACTTGGTTTGGGACCAAGGGGTCGCAGGTTCGAATCCTGTCTTCCCGATAGGAAATTTAAAATTTATTATGGGGGCTTAGCTCAGCTGGGAGAGCGCCT
>NZ_KV813771.1:30346-31004 GCF_001813735.1 Staphylococcus sp. HMSC068C09 | reverse complement strand
GCGGTTCGATCCCGCTAGTCTCCACCATTTAAATCATTTACAAACTATATAACGGCGGTGTAGCTCAGCTGGCTAGAGCGTACGGTTCATACCCGTGAGGTCGGGGGTTCGATCCCCTCCACCGCCACTAATTATTAGTTGTAGAATTAAAATTTGGACCTTTAGCTCAGTTGGTTAGAGCTAACGGCTCATAACCGTTCGGTCGCAGGTTCGAGTCCTGCAAGGTCCATATAATTTTGGAGGAATACCCAAGTCCGGCTGAAGGGATCGGTCTTGAAAACCGACAGGGCCTTAACGGGCCGCGGGGGTTCGAATCCCTCTTCCTCCGCCATTTTTATTATCGCGGGATGGAGCAGTTCGGTAGCTCGTCGGGCTCATAACCCGAAGGTCGGTGGTTCAAATCCGCCTCCCGCAATTTGTTTTGGTCTCGTAGTGTAGCGGTTAACACGCCTGCCTGTCACGCAGGAGATCGCGGGTTCGATTCCCGTCGAGACCGCCATCTAATAATTTAATAGCAATTTACCTATAAAATGTGGAGGAATACCCAAGTCCGGCTGAAGGGATCGGTCTTGAAAACCGACAGGAGCTTAACGGCTCGCGGGGGTTCGAATCCCTCTTCCTCCGTATTTGGTCTCGTAGTGTAGCGGTTAACACGCCT
>NZ_KV813771.1:0-30246 GCF_001813735.1 Staphylococcus sp. HMSC068C09 | reverse complement strand
TCGCGGGTTCGATTCCCGTCGAGACCGCCATTTAATCATTTTAATATATATGGTTCAGTAGCTCAGTTGGTAGAGCAATGGATTGAAGCTCCATGTGTCGGCAGTTCGACTCTGTCCTGAACCATTTCTTGCCGGCCTAGCTCAATTGGTAGAGCAACTGACTTGTAATCAGTAGGTTGGGGGTTCAAGTCCTCTGGCCGGCACCATCTTAACGGAGGGGTAGCGAAGTGGCTAAACGCGGCGGACTGTAAATCCGCTCCTTCGGGTTCGGCAGTTCGAATCTGCCCCCCTCCACCATCATAAATAGGGACATAGTTCAACGGTAGAATAGAGGTCTCCAAAACCTTTGATGTGGGTTCGATTCCTACTGTCCCTGCCATGGCGGTTGTGGCGAAGTGGTTAACGCATCGGATTGTGGTTCCGACACTCGTGGGTTCGATTCCCATCAACCGCCCTTTATTATTAATGGGCTATAGCCAAGCGGTAAGGCAACGGACTTTGACTCCGTCACGCGCTGGTTCGAATCCAGCTAGCCCAGTTTTTTTGGCGGCATAGCCAAGTGGTAAGGCAGAGGTCTGCAAAACCTTTATCACCGGTTCAAATCCGGTTGCCGCCTCCATGTGCTATGCGGGAGTAGTTCAATTTTAGAACACATTCCTTCCCGGAATGAGATATAGGTGTAAGTCCTATCTTCCGCTCCATAATTTGATACAATGCGGGAGTATTTCAACTTTTAGAATATGTTCCTTCCCGGAACAAGATATAGGTGCAAGTCCTATCTTCCGCTCCATAATTGCTTCCATAGGGAAGTTTTTTATTTATATATATTAAGCCGGCGTGGCGGAATTGGCAGACGCGCGGGACTCAAAATCCCGTTCCTTTATTGGAGTGTCGGTTCGACCCCGACCGCCGGTATGTAATGGATTTAAAAGGATTAAGTAGAACACTCTACTTAATCCTTTTTTATTTGATATTTTTTTAACTACTTATTTTATATTGTATAAAATGAGATAATATAATATTATATAGCTAATATTTAAAAATGGAGGCTATTATGAGTAGAACTAGAATAAACTTAAAATATTTTTTTAGTAATATTCTTAATGCAGTTGGTGCAGGAGTAGTTATTGCATTACTTCCAAATGCACTTTTAGGAGAACTACTAAAATTATTTAAAGATCAACATCCAATATTAGAGCTTGTTTTTCAATTAGTGACAATTATTCAATCATTTATGGCATTTATTATTGGAATACTGGCAGCACATCAATTCAAATTTAGTGGTGCGGGTGCTAGTATGATAGGTATATCAGCAATGTTGGGCTCTGGAGCTATACAAATGAATGCCAATGGTATTGCATTAAAAGGAATTGGCGATATTATAAACGTAATTTTAGTTATTATTATCGCATGTGCTTTATATTTATTATTACAAGGAAAATTTGGTTCTTTAGAAATGATTATTTTACCTGTATTTATTCCAGTAGTCAGCGGATTAATTGGATTAACGACTTTGCCATATATACAAATTATCACAAAAAGTTTAGGAAATGTGATTAATTCATTTACTGAATTTAATCCTTTAATCATGTCTATCTTAATAAGTGTGACATTTTCACTACTAATGGTTACGCCAATTTCTCTAGTTGCTATTGCTACAGCTATTAGTTTAAATGGGTTAGGTAGTGGTGCTGCTAACATGGGAATTGTTGCTGCATGCGTTACTTTTTTCTTTGGTTCTTTACGTGTCAATTCAGTTGGTGTCAATTTAGTTTTGTTTATTGGCGCTGCGAAGATGATGATTCCTGTTTATTTAAAACATTTAATCATTGCAATACCATTAACCATTAATGGTATTATTTCCGGTTTGTTAACATACTTCATTGGAATAAAAGGAACACCATTATCAGCTGGATTTGGTTATACAGGATTAGTTGGTCCAATTAATGCGTTTAATAGAATGCCGGGTGATTCAACATTTAATATTCTTCTATTAGCATTAGGTTATTTTATTGTTCCATTCATTAGTGCTTTTATTATTCATGAATTATGCAAAAAGTTTATACCATCATATAATGATAATATTTATAGATTTGAAATCACTCACCAATAATATTATTTTAAAGGTATTTAAGCATCTATAGTAATGTAGATGCTTTTTTTATTCGAATTTTTTATTGCATATTAATACTTTATTGTGTATAATAATTAAAAAGTTATAGGAGGTTGCTATATGAAATATATTTTTAAAACAATGATCATAGCAATCTTAATTAGTTTGACCTTTATAAATATAGAACCTATGGCTCACGCTGATCAAGATGCAAAATGGGAAAAAATTAAGGAAAGTGGAGAATTAAGGGTAGGATTATCAGCTGATTATGCACCATTTGAATTTGAAAAGACTGTAAAAGGTAAGAGTGAATACGCAGGTATAGATATCGATTTAGCTAAAAAAATTGCTAAAGATAATCACTTAAAATTAAAAATTGTGAATATGCAATTTGATAGTTTACTCGGTGCATTAAAAACGGGAAAAATTGATGTTATTATTTCTGGTATGACTTCAACACCAGAAAGAAAGAAAGAAGTTGATTTCTCAGATTCTTATACTAAAACGGGCAATGTAATGCTTATTAGAAAAAGCGATAAAAATAAATTTCATACATTAAAAGACTTTTCTAATAAAAAAGTTGCAGCACAAAAAGGGACTGAACAAGAAAAAATTGCGCAACAAGAAATAGAGAATGCAGACATTAGTTCATTAAATCGTCTACCAGATGCTATTCTTGCAGTTAAAAGTAATAAGGTAGAAGGGTTGGTAATAGAAAAACCTGTTGCTGAAGCATATGTAAAACAAAATAACAGCTTAATGATAGCTAATGTGAATTTTAATGAAGAAAAGAAAGATAATGTCATAGCTGTGCCAAAAAATTCACCTATTCTTTTAGCGAATGTCAATAAATCTATTAAGGAAGTCAATGACCAACATTTAATTAGCAAATACATGGACAAAGCTTCTAAAGATATGCAAGACGATAGTAGCTTTTTTGATAAGTATGGTGCATTTTTTATCAAAGGACTTAAAAATACAATTTTAATATCAATGATTGGTGTAGTATTAGGAGCAGTATTAGGAGCTTTAATTGCTTTAGCTAAATTGAGTAAGTTTAAATTGCTTTCATGGATTGCCTCTATTTACATAGAATTTTTAAGAGGAACACCGATGTTAGTTCAAGTATTTTTAGTTTTCTTTGGAACGACAGCTGTTCTAGGTTTAGACGTTTCAGCATTAGTATGTGGTACTATCGCACTAGTTATTAATTCTTCTGCTTATATTGCAGAAATATTTAGAGCTGGAATTAATGCTGTTGATAAAGGGCAAACAGAGGCAGCGCAATGTTTAGGATTAAATTATTCTAAAACAATGAGATATATCATTTTACCCCAAGCAATTAAAAATATTTTACCAGCGTTAGGTAATGAATTTGTAACACTAATTAAAGAATCATCTATTGTTTCTACTATAGGAGTAGGAGAAATTATGTTTAACGCTCAGGTTGTACAAGGTATTTCATTTGATCCTTTTACACCGTTAATTATCGCTGCGATAATGTACTTTGTTTTAACATTTACATTATCTAGAGGTATGAGTTTAATCGAAGGGAGAATGAAAGCCAGTGATTAAAGTTCAAAATTTAAATAAATCATTTAATAAAAATGAAGTACTCAAAGATATAAATTTAGAAATTAATAAAGGAGAAGTTGTAGCAATTATAGGACCATCAGGAAGTGGTAAAAGTACATTATTAAGATGTATGAATTTATTAGAAACACCATCAAATGGAAAAGTGATTTTTGAAGGAAAAGAATTAACACATAAAAATATAAATTTAAGTGAATTACGTCAAAAAATGGGAATGGTATTTCAAAATTTCAATTTATTTCCTCACAAAACAGTATTAGAAAATGTCATTTTAGCACCTAAGTTGTTAAAAAAAGTTGATTTAAAAAAACTAGAAATTGAAGGTAAAGCACTTCTAAAAAAAGTAGGACTTGAAGAGAAAGTTAACGCATATCCTTCTCAACTCTCTGGCGGACAAAAACAAAGGGTAGCAATAGCAAGAGCTTTAGCTATGCATCCTGATGTCATATTATTTGATGAGCCAACATCAGCACTTGATCCTGAAGTTGTTTATGAAGTACTTAAAGTTATGAAAGATTTAGCTAAAGAGGGTATGACAATGGTGGTTGTAACTCATGAAATGGGTTTTGCTAAAGATGTTGGTGATAAAGTAATATTTATGGCAGATGGATATGTCGTTGAAAGTGAAACACCTGATCAATTATTTAATCATCCCAAACATGAAAGAACTAAAAACTTTTTGGCGAAAGTATTATAGCATGTTGTATATGAAGACTGATAAAACATTTATAAGGTTTTATATCTAAAAAGTAATAAAAGTTAATTAAGAAAAGAAGATAGAATTTATTCTGAATTATAAATATAGACTTTCTTTATAACATTCTCAAAGTTAAAGAATCTGAGATACTTTAAAGTATATCTCAGATTCTTTTTTATTTATAAAAATATTTAATATCATAAAAAATTAAGATTATGTTAAAATGTTCTATGGACTTTTTTATAGGAGGCAAGAGTGTTGATGAACCATCAACTTAAACAGGAAATCATTGACTATGCGTATTCCATTGGTATAGATAGTATTGGTTTTACTACTGCTGATCCTTTCGATGAACTGAAACAAAAGTTAGTAGATTATCATGAAAAAGGTTATGCATCAGGTTTTGAAGAATCAGATATTGCGTTACGAACAGAACCTAAATTATCTTTACCCACAGCGCGTTCTATTATAGCTATTGCTGTTGGTTATCCAAATAAGCTAAAGGGAGCGCCAAAAAGTGTAAAAGGCGATAGAAGAGGAATGTTTGCGAGAGCCTCTTGGGGTCAAGATTATCATTCAATTATGAAAAAAAGATTAGACAAATTAAGTGAATTTATTCAATCTAAGGTTCCTGATGTCGAAATAAAAAGCATGGTTGACACTGGAGTACTTTCAGATCGCGCTGTAGCTGAAAGAGCAGGATTAGGATTCGTTGGTAGAAATGGATTTGTTATTAATCCAAAACTAGGAACTTGGACATATTTAGGAGAAATGTTAGTTAGTATTCCTTTTGAACCGGATGATCCTATATTAGACAGTTGTGGAGATTGTACAATTTGTGTAGATAGATGTCCAACGGGTGCTTTAGTAGGGAATGGTCAACTGAATTCTCAAAAATGTATCAGCTTTTTAACTCAAACTAAAGGATATTTAAAAGATGAGTATCGATATAAAATTGGTAATCGTCTTTATGGTTGTGATACTTGTCAACAAGTTTGTCCGAAAAATAGAGGCATTAATACAACTCACGAAGATATTATTTTAGAACCAGAAATATTAAAGCCACGTTTAGTTCCATTGTTACAAATGAGTAATAAAGAATTTAAAAATACTTATGGTCATTTGGCAGGAGCATGGAGAGGTAAGAAACCTATACAGCGGAATGCAATTATTGCACTTGCACATTTTGGTGAAGAAGCGGCTATTCCTGAATTAAAGGAAGTGGCATTGAATGATCCAAGACCCATGATAAGAGGAACAGCATATTGGGCTATTGGCCAAATACTAGGCGATGATGCAAGAACATTTATTTATGAGCATTTTGATAATGAGATTGAAGAAGTTCAAGTTGAAATGAGAAAAGGACTAGAAATGAGGAAATAAAAATGACAAACCATATTGTGTTATTCCAACCAGAAATACCTGCAAACACTGGGAATATTGCACGTACATGCGCAGGTACCAATACACACTTGCATTTAATTAAACCATTAGGCTTTAGTACAGATGACAAGATGCTAAAACGAGCTGGATTAGATTATTGGGAACATGTTAATATCACTTATCATGAAAACATTGAATCATTTTTCGAAGTGACAAATGGTAAATATTATTTACTTACTAAATTTGGTAAACAAACTTATAGTGATTTTGATTTTTCAAATACTGAAGTAGAAAATTATTTTATCTTTGGTAGAGAAACTACAGGTTTACCAGATTGGGTAAAAGAGAAATATGCAGATACTGCTTTAAGAATTCCTATGAGTGATCATATTCGTTCTTTAAATTTATCTAATACTGCTGCTTTATTGATTTATGAAGCATTACGACAACAAAACTTCCCAGGATTAAAGTAGAATTTAAAATTAATTACTATAATAGAATAAAAAATGTTATATTTATTAATGAATTATTATAAAAATTTTAAAATAGTTTGATATCCCCTTAAATAGGGTAATTTAGTAAATAAATGAATTATTTTAGTTGAACTTTACATTTAGAGGAGTGTAATTATTATGGCAATGAATTTTAAAGTATTCGAAGATAAACAACATGCAGCAGACTATGCTGGAGATATTATTAGAAAACAATTTAACAATAACCCAACTACCATTGCTGGTTTCCATTTAAACAAGGATTCTGCACCTGTATTAGATGAATTAAAAAAATCAGTTGATCGTAACGCTGTAGATTTTAGTCAAATTAATATTCTTGACTATGACGATAATCATTCGTTCTATGAAGCTTTAGGTGTACCTTCTGAGCAAGTATATTCTATTAGTCTTGATGATGATGCTGAATCATTAATCAATGATAGAATTAAAACAAAAGAAAATAAAGGAAAACTTACTTTACAAGTTGTTTCAATTGATAACTCTGGACATTTAGATGTTAATATTCGTCAAGGTTTGATGAAGGCACGCGAAATTATCTTAGTTGTAACTGGTGCTGAAAAAAGTGAAGTTATCAAACGATTATATGAAGAAAATGGTAAATCAAACTTTTTACCTGCTGATTTAAAAGTACATCGTATGGTAACAGTTGTTTTAGACAGAGCTGCTGCTGATGGATTACCAGAAGACGTTAAAGAATACTTCACAGCGAGATTTGCATAATATTTAATTTTATTGTGAGGTTATTTTTATGAGTAAAGATAGTAAACGTAATTATCATGAAGACGAAAATGCAATGGTTCAAAATATGGATGATTTAGAAGCATTAGGAAAAGAAATGGAACAGATTTCTGAAGAAAATGATGAAGATAAATATAATCAAACACATGATTCAGAAGCGCGTTCAGATTTAAATTAATATATTTTAGCATTTTAATTAATTGTTTCGATAGATTAATTAAAATGCTTTTTTTATGAAATACAACTTATGATACAATATATTTTAATGAAAATGAAGGAGATAAAAATATGTTACATAAGTATTGGCTACCTTTAACAATTATTACAATCATTGTTAGTTTAATTTCTATTAAAGGTTTTCCCATTGCTCTAGGAGCACTCTATCTACCAGTGTTATTTAAAGTGATTCAATTACAATTGAATTTATCAAAGGATTTAATAGATAATGCAACTGCTCATCCATTCATTAAGAGTAATCAAAAAGGAATTATGATTAGTGTTATATGTATATTAATTGTAACAGGAATCTTGGCATATACACTTAATGATTTTTATCGAAGTTTAGGTGGGGTTTTAGGTATGTTAGTAAAGATAAGTCCTGTTACGCTTGTCATAAGCGCTATTTTGTATATAATAAGTGCTATTTCAGTTGTAAAAGCAGTAAAATATAAATATGAATAAGATTTATTCTTAAACACGTGAAGTAATACAACTTCATGTGTTTTATTTTTTATAAATGAAACCGCTTTATATTCGAATTGCTACATTAATTTTATTAATGATATACTATTACTAAATCATAAATAAGGGGGATTATTGAATGTCTGTAAGAATTGAACATGATACGTTTGGTGAAATTGAAGTACCATCTGATAAATATTGGGGCGCACAAACTGAAAGAAGTAAGCGTAACTTTCCAGTAGGTAAAGAACATATGCCTATTGAGGTGATTTATGGTTTTGCTCAGTTAAAAAGAGGTGCCGCGCTTGCTAATCATGAATTAGGAAAATTAAGTGATACTAAGAAAGATGCTATCATTTATGCTTGTGATTTAATTTTAAAAGGAGAACTTGATGGTCATTTTCCTTTAGTTGTATGGCAAACGGGAAGCGGTACTCAAAGTAATATGAATGTGAATGAAGTCGTAAGTTATGTAGCTAATGAGTACTTAAAAGAACATAATAGCGATGAATCGATTCATCCCAATGATGATGTTAATAAATCTCAAAGTTCGAATGATACATTCCCTACAGCTATGCATGTTGCTTTATACCATGAAATTGAAACGAAATTAGAACCTGCTTTAAAACATTTACGAGACACATTTAAAGAAAAAGAAAACCAATATCAATCAATTATTAAAATTGGTAGAACTCACTTACAAGATGCTACTCCAATTCGATTAGGACAAGAAATTAGTGGATGGCGTTATATGCTAGATAAATGTGAACAATTATTAGCTGAATCTAAACAACATATTTTAAATTTAGCTATTGGTGGAACAGCAGTTGGAACAGGAATTAATGCACATCCAGAATTTGGAGATAAAGTAGCTAAATATATCTCAGAACATACAGGCTATGCATTTGTTTCATCTGAAAATAAATTTCATGCTTTAACCTCACATGATGAAGTGGTGCAACTTCATGGAACACTAAAAGCATTGGCAGCAGACTTAATGAAAATAGCAAATGATATAAGATGGCTTGCTTCAGGACCTAGAGCCGGACTTGCGGAAATCTCAATTCCAGAAAATGAACCAGGTTCATCAATTATGCCAGGTAAAGTTAATCCAACACAAAGTGAAATGCTAACAATGGTTGCAGTACAAGTGATAGGAAATGATACGACAGTAGGTATAGCGAGTTCTCAAGGTAATTTTGAACTTAATGTATTTAAACCTGTGATTCTTCATAATACATTGCAATCTATTTACTTATTAGCTGATGGAATGGAAACATTTAACAAAAATTGTGCTATAGGTATTGAACCAATTGAAGAAAATATCAATCATTATTTAAATCAATCATTAATGCTTGTAACTGCACTAAATCCTCATATTGGATATGAAAAAGCAGCTCAAATAGCTAAAAAAGCTCATAATGAAGGTTTAACACTTAAAGAATCAGCAATTAATTCTGGCTACGTTACAGAAGAACAATTCGAGGAATGGATTAAACCAGAAGATATGGTCGATCCTCATTAAAATAACATTATCAATTGAAATGCTCCTTTTAAAGATAATGCTTTGATCTGCGTTATCTAAAAGGAGCATTTTAAAAATTTATTCATCATCTAAACTTACAGAAATCAATTCTTGAGTAAGTGGGTGAGTGAATTCAATCTTATAACTATTCAATTCTAATTGACGTAAGGTAGCATCTCCATATAATGGATCACCTATGACAGGATGACCAATTTCTGCTAAATGTACACGTATTTGATGGGTACGTCCTGTATCTAATTTTATTTCCAATTGACAAATGCCTTCTTTAATCATTTTTGATGTTAAGATATGAGTGATAGCTCGTTGTCCGGTATTAGAAATACGACGCTTATTGGGATGAAATTTATCTTTACCGATTGGCATATCAATTGTTTGTGGTTTTAGAGGTAGTAATGCTTTTACATTGGCACGATAAATACGTGTAATTTGATTCTCTTCAAGCATTCTATCTAGTATTTTTTTCATTAAAGGATTTTTAGCAACAATTAATAATCCCACAGTTTCTTGGTCTAGACGATGAATCGGTTCAACGTAGTCGCTATCCATAGTATAGATAACATGGTTCATTAGTGTATTGCTTTCTTTTAAATCATTTGGATGAGTTTTAACCCCTTTAGGTTTCATTACAATAGCTAAATCGTTATCTTCATATGTAATCTGTGCGTAACGATAACTTGGTAAATAATTACTTTTTTCTTCAGGGATAGGAATATAAACAACATCATTTGTGACAACTTTATCTGTCAATTTACTAGGTTGTTGATTAATCGTGATATCTTTAGACATATTTAATTGGTGTAAGTCTTTTTTTGGTAGTTTTAACTTTTGAAAAATTTCACGTAACGTATAATTATTGAAAGTTTCAGGTACATTGAATTTCATAATATCCTCCTATAATATTCTGTTTAATCATATCATAATTTACAATGATAATTATAATTGTTTTCATTAGTCTATTTTTAAATTTTAAAAATAAACGATATAATAATAAACGCAAAATAACAAAATGGGGCGAAAATATGGAAAAACCGACACGTTTAGCATTATTAAAAGAAATTGCAGAATATCTTAATGAAGAAACTGAATTATATAATATGATGAATAAAGTATTAGATTATTTAATCAATGGTAGCAGTTTTACAACAGGTTGGATTTTTTTAATCAATAAAAAAGGTGAACAAGAACTTGTAGCTAGCACTGATTTACCTCATTCATTAAAAAATAATAATTGTAAGTATTTAAATAATGGTACGTGTTGGTGTGTCAATGCTTATCATCATAAAAATTTAACAAAAGCATCTAATATTATAAATTGTTCAAGAATCAATTTAGCTAATCAAGAAAGTGAAAAAGATGATTATCTTATTACGCATCATGCGACAGTACCACTTAGATCAGGAGATGAACAGTATGGATTATTAAATGTCGCGACACCTCATACTGTAGTATATAGTCAAGACGATTTAGAGTTACTAGAATCAGTAGCTTTACAAATAGGTTCTGCAATTAAACGTATATACTTAACAGACCAAGAAAAAGAAGCAGCACGAATAAGTGAACGAAATCGACTAGCGCGTGATTTACATGATTCAGTTAACCAAATGCTTTTTTCATTAAAACTAACAGCTCATGCTGCACATGATATCACAGAGGATAAAACAGCTAAAAAAGCATTTAAGATGATTGAAGATACAAGTCAAAACGCAGTAAATGAAATGCGTGCGTTAATTTGGCAACTTAAGCCAATTGGTTTAGAACATGGGTTAGTGAATGCGATTCAACATTATGCGAATATGTTAGATTTAAAATTAAACATCGAAGTAAGAGGATTGATTAAATTATCCAATTTAGTTGAAGAAAATGTGTACCGAATGCTTCAAGAAGCTTTAAATAATACGAAGAAACATGCACAAACGAATCAAGTATCTATTAACATGCAACAAAATGAACATCAATTATATATTAAAATTTATGATGATGGAAAAGGATTTAATGTGAGTGATGACTTAAATCAAACGACGCATGGTCTAAAAAATATCAAGCAACGTATTCATAGTTTAGACGGAGAATTTAACATACAATCAGATAAACAAATGGGGACAACTATTTATCTTAATATTCCAATTTAAAGTAGGTGATAAATTTGGCAAGTATCGTTTTAATCGATGATCATCACATTGTTAGACAAGGACTAGAATTTCTAATTTCAACAGTTGAGGGTTTAGATATACAAGCAAGTTTTTCTGATGGTGACGCATTTATTAAATATTTAAATGAGAATAATATGCCTGATTTAGTATTATTAGATTTAGTTATGCCTAAAATGAATGGTATCGAAGTGACGCATTATATAAAAAAATATTACCCATACATAAAAGTGTTAGTGCTTACAAGTTATGTGGATGATGAATATGTTATGTCTGCCATTAATGAAGGTGCTGATGGTTATGAAATTAAAGATGTTGAACCACAAAAGCTGATTGCTACTATTACTAAAGTATTAAATAATGAGAAAATAATACATCCAAAAGCTAAAAATGTAATTGATGCAATGCATGAAAAACCACACTTTAATAATAAATTATCTAAAAGAGAGATGGAAGTATTAAAAGAGATGGTGAAAGGTAAGACAAATAAAGACATTGCAAAAAGTTTATTTGTATCTGAGAAAACAGTTAAAACACATGTCAGTCATATATTTAATAAATTACAAGTTTCAGATCGAACACAAGCTGCTATATATGCTATTGAAAATAAATTAATATAAATTGAATAGATCTATTAAAAATAAAAACGGTAATTTTAAAATATGATAATGATAGACAAATGACTTGTTTTATTAGTTTAATTATTTTGATAATTTTGCCATTTATAAAATTATACGTAAAAACAAAAATTTCTCTTTTCATTTTATTGAAAATATATTAAGATGTAATTTGTGTTTCAAGAAATGTGTATTATTGCAATTTCTTGCGTCCGGATAAAATAACTCCTATTAGAAAGGTAGAGAAGAGTAATGGATAGACAGAGTTTTACAGATTTAATTCAAACAAAATTTAAAATGGTGCGTATTGAAGCAGGATACACACAAGATACTATGGCACAAACAATAGGTCTTTCTAAAAAAACACTTGTTCAAATCGAAAAAGAACGTGTATTACCAAATTGGACAACTTGTGTATCAATTTGTGCTTTATTTAGAGATTCAGATGTTTTAAATAACACATTTGGTTGCGATCCATTAGAAATTGTACAAACAATTTCAAGAAACCATTGTGCATATCCTAATCATTCTACAACAAGTGATATTTATTGGAATACAATGGAAACGCGTAATGGATTTATTTTACAAAGTAATAAAGTAAGTAATATCTACAGAGTGCTTAATCCTGAAAAACAACCTATTTTTGGAACATCTAAATTAAGAGAAGCAGAAACTTACTTTAATAGAAATGCTAAAGAAGAATTAATGCACGTTTAATTTTAATATAAATAAGATATAGTGATAGAAGAGTTGACCTTCAACTGAATCACTATTTTCAATTAATAATGAATTCACTGTAATTTTGCGATGAATTCATTATTTTTTTATTTCAAAAATTTGTAAATATAAATGTACGTTGAACTATTAAGTTATGCAGTTTACATTTGTCATGGTATAATTTTGCTATTGCTTATATAAAAATTAAGGAGTTATTTAAATGCAAGCAGTATTAGTAGTCATCTTTATGATAGTAATAGGAGCAATCATTGGTGGTGTCACGAATGTTATAGCTATTAGAATGTTGTTTCATCCCTATAAAGCTCATTATATATTTAATATGCGAATTCCATTTACACCTGGTTTAATACCTAAAAGAAGAGATGAAATAGCTACAAAGATAGGGCAAGTGATTGAAGAACATCTCATTACAGAAACTTTGATTCACAACAAACTAAATGAAACGAAAACTAAAGAAACAATTAATGAATTAGTTAAGGAGCAAATAGCGAAATTAAAAAGTGATCAAGCTACAATTCGTTACTTTGCTGAGAAGTTTGATGTTAAAATAGATTACTTAGTCAATGAGAAATTAGAAGATACAATTTCACAAAAGCTATTAGCTTTTTATAATGAACATCGAAATGAAGAAGTGATTAAGTTACTACCAAAAGAAACTAAGCGAATGATTGATAAGAAAGTCGAGCCATTAGGAGATTTATTATGCGAAAGAGCTCGTGTTTATCTGTCATCTGATAAAGGCGCTCGTGATATTTATGACATGCTCGATACATTTTTTAATGAAAAAGGTAAAATCGTTGGATTACTACAAATGTTTATGACAAAAGAAAGTATTGCAGATAGAATCCAACATGAATTGATTCGTTTAACCAATCATCCTAAAGCAAAACGTATTGTAAACCAAGTGATTGATAATGAATATGAGACGCTGAAACGACAATCACTTAAGAAAATCATTGATGAGGCTCAATTTTCAAAACTATCAGACTCAGTTACATTACTTATTACTTCATATTTAAATTTAAATGAAAAAATAGATAAACCACTTAATCAACTATCACCAAGATTAATGCAATATTTAGAGACAACGTTATCAGATAAAGTTACACAACTTATTATTAGTCAAGCATCCAAACATCTCTCAACGATAATGCAAAAAATTAATCTACGTAAACTAGTAGAAGATCAAATCAATACATTTGATTTAGATTACATTGAAAAGTTGATTATTGAAATTGCTAATAAAGAATTAAAATTAATTACCTTATTAGGATTTATTTTAGGTGGTATGATTGGTCTTTTCCAAGGTTTAATCGCAATTTTTGTATAACTAATCATAATATGTTATGGTATTAAAGAGTTGTCAAAATATCATTATTACACGAAGGAGTGCAATTTAAAATGGCAGTAAATTTATATGATTATGCAAATCAACTAGAACAAGCATTAAGAGATAGTGATGAATACAAAGCTATTAAAGATGCTTTTGCTAAAGTTAAAGAAAATGAAGAATCTAAAAAATTATTCGATGAGTTCCGTGAAACTCAAATGAATTTCCAACAAAAACAAATGCAAGGTCAAGAAATTCCTGAAGAAGAATTAGCTAAAGCTCAAGAACAAGCTCAAGCTATTGAAAAAGATGAAAATATTTCACAATTAATGCAAGCAGAACAAAAAATGAGTCAAGTTTTCCAAGAAATTAATCAAATTATTGTAAAACCTTTAGACGAAATTTACGTTGACTAATTAATAATTTAAGTAATGGACACTACGCGATTTTTTCATAAAATCGCGTAGTTTTTTTATGTCAAAGTTCATCGACCCATATTCATAAGATATGGTAAAATATAGTAATACATAAAGATACCTTATCAAACAATTAAGGAGCTTAAATTAATGGTTAAATTTATTCACTGTGCAGATTTGCATCTTGATAGCCCTTTTAAATCTAAACAACAATTATCGACAAGTATTTTCAAAGATGTACAAAAAAGTGCCTATGAGAGCTTTAAAAAAATTGTAGATGTAGCATTAAAAGAAGATGTTGATTTTATGTTGATTGTAGGAGATTTATTTGATAGTGAAAATCGCACATTACGTGCTGAAATTTTTTTAAAAGAGCAATTTAAACGTCTAGAAAAAGAACAAATATTTGTATACATATGTCATGGGAATCATGATCCTTTAACAACTAGAATTACAGATAATTGGCCTAATAATGTATCAGTATTTTCAAATCGTGTTGAAACCTATCAAGCGATTACCAAAGCTGGAGAACAAATTTATATTCATGGTTTTAGTTATCAAAACAATACAAGTTATGAAAATAAAATTGATGAATATCCATCTAGTCAAGGAAGTAATGGTATACATATAGGAATGCTTCATGGAACTTATAGTAAATCTAACATAAAACAGCGTTATACTGAATTTATGTTAGAAGATCTTAATCATAAACTGTATCATTATTGGGCACTCGGTCACATTCATCAACGTCAAGAACTAAGTGATATGCCGCCTATTCACTATTCAGGTAACATTCAAGGTCGTCACTTTGGTGAATTAGGAACTAAAGGTTGTTTGCTTGTAGAAGGGGATCATCTACATCTTGAAACAACTTTTATCCCAACTCAGTTTATACGTTTTGAAGAAGCTACAATTAAGACTGATAAAATTTCAAAACAAGGTATCTATGAGGAAATTCAAAAGTTTAAGAAACAAGTTCGTGAACAAGGTAAAGCATTTTATAGATTGACGATTAATATAGATAATGACAAAATTTTATCAACACAAGATATTCTTCAAATAAGAGAAATGATTAGTGAATATGAAGAAAATGAACATGATTTTATTGTCATTGAAGATATGATTCTTAATTATATACAGAATGAAGAAACACCTCTTATAAATGAATTTTCTAATGAACTCATAAACGATGACAAAGTGTTTGAAGAGGCAATGACAGATTTATATTTAAATCCAAGAGCTTCAAAATATTTAGAAGACTACACCACTTTCAATAAGGCAAAACTCATTCATCGAGCTGAGAAAATATTGAAAGCAGATATGAGAGGTGAAGAAATTGATTATTAAATCACTTGAAATATACGGTTATGGTCAATTCGTACAACGTAAGATTGAATTAAATCAGACTTTTACCGAAATTTATGGGGAAAATGAAGCAGGTAAATCAACCATACAATCATTTATTCATTCAATTTTATTTGGTTTTCCCACAAAGAAAGAAAAAGAACCGCGTTTAGAACCTAGATTGGGAAATCAGTATGGGGGCAAGCTAACGCTTATTTTAGATGACAAATCAGAAATTGAAGTTGAGCGTGTAAAAGGTAGTGCTCAAGGTGACGTAAAAGTTTATTTAGAAAATGGATTGATAAGAGATGAAGCATGGCTTAAGAAGAAATTAAACTATATTTCAAAAAAGACATATCAAGGAATATTTTCATTTAATGTACTTGGTTTACAAGATATACATCGAAATTTAGATGAACAACAATTACAAAGCTATTTATTAGAAGCTGGTGCTTTAGGATCTTCTGAATTTACATCTATGGGGCAAATTGTTAATCAGAAAAAAACTACGCTTTATAAAAAAGCTGGAAAGAACCCAATTCTAAATCAACAAATTGAAGAACTAAAACAATTAGAAGCACAAATAAGAGATGAAGAAACCAAATTAGACGAATATCAACGTCTTATAGATGAAAAAGATAAATCAGAACGCCATCTTTCTCATTTAAAAGAAAATCTTAAGCAATTATCAAAAATGCATGAAAATAAGCAAAAGCAGTTAGGACTTCATGCTCATGCGCAAGAATGGAAATCGCTTGAGCATCATTTAAATATCGAACCGTTGAAATTCCCAGAGCAAGGTATTGAACGATATGAAACTGCATTAAAATATAAACAATCACTTGATCGAGATATAGGATTAAGGGATGAGAAGATAAGACAACTAGAAAATGAATTTAATTTAATTCAGATGCCTGATGATAGAACTGTGAGTGATATGTATCATCTTTATCAACAAGAGAGTGATATCAAGCAATCTGAATTAAAAGCTAAGGCTTTAAAAAAGGAAATAGAAACTTTCGAACGTTCTCAGCAAACATTAAAAGATGATATCGGTTGGAATGAAGTTTATCATGAAGCGGATACTTCTGAAACAATGAAAGATTATATAAGTGAAAAAATTAAAAATCATAATCACCAATTAAATCAAAAGCAACAAGTTGAACGTATGATTGGTGAGCATAATATTGAAAAAAAGGAAATTGAAAAGGAAATTAAGTTATTAGAAAGTGAACTAGTTTCTGAAACAGCACTTGAAAAGAAAAAAGAATATAATCAGCAAAAAATAGAATTACATGAAAAAGAAAGTTTATACTCAAAATTAAAAGCTTCCTTTGAATCAGAAAAAGAAAGAAAACAAAAGCAATATCAATGGTTGAAAATCAGCTTTATCATTTTGGCTTTGATGAGTGCTGGTTTGACTATTTTTGCATTTATTACAACTAGTATCACTTTTAGTATTATTTTTGCAATTCTCACTGTGATATTTTTAGTAGGTTTATTCTTTAGTAAAAATAAAGATATTGATTATAGTGAAACAATTAGTGAGGAAATTAGTGATTTAGAACAACAACTTAAAGCACTCGAAGATAAATACGATTTAGATTTTAATCTAGATGATCAGTACCAATTGCGTGAACGTTGGAATAATGCTAATAATACTAAATCAGTACTTTCTAATAAACTTAATCATCAACATTCGATTTTATCAGATATTCAGTCTTCAATTGATGCATTAGCACAGGATATTTCTGAAATCAAACAAGACATTAAAGTATCTGATAAAATGTCAGATGAACGTTTAGTAGATAGTTTGAAAACAATGAATCAACTTAAAGTTAATGATAAACAACTTAATAAATTATTATTAGAGAACATAGAGTTAAATCAAAATTTAATTAACTTCTATGAGCATGCTCAAGATGTTACTAAAGATAGTTTCGACGAGTTTAATAAAATTTCATTATTTAATGATTTGAAAGGTTGGATTTCTCAGTATGAAAGTAAAAAAGAAAAGAAATCTCAATTGCAAAATCAATTAACCCTATTAAGTAAAGAATTAAAACAGTTAGAAAGTCGTTTGGATGAAAATAAAACGACTATAAACGAGTTGTTTAAATATATTGAAGTTCAAAATGAAGAGCAGTATTATCAACATTACGAAGCTTATCAACGTTATCAACAACAACTATCACGATTCAATGATTTATCTACTTATTTGAGTAATCACGAATTCTCTTATGAAGATAGTTCTGTTTTAAGTGAAAAAACAACTGCTCAATTAGAAGAAGAAGATCAAATGTTAGCTCAACAAGTTGATGATTATAATGATAAATATTTGGAGAAACAAACTGAAGTGAGTGAACTTTCTGCACGTATTAATCAAATGGAAACAGATAAAACACTATCTCAATTGCGTCATCAATATTATAATTTAAAAAATAGAATGAATGATATTGCTAAAGATTGGGCGAGCTTAAGTTATCTTGAGACACTAATTAATGAGCACATTAAACAAATTAAAGATAAACGACTACCATATGTGATAGATGAAGCCATTAATATTTTCAAAACATTAACTGATGGTAAATATAATCTAATTACTTATGAAAATGATTCAATTAAAGTTAAACATCGAAATGGACAAATGTATCATCCACTTGAATTAAGTCAATCAACGAAAGAGTTGCTATATATTTCATTGAGACTTAGTTTAATTAAGGTGTTGAAACCATATTATCCATTCCCAATTATCATTGATGATGCATTCGTACATTTTGATAAACAAAGAAAATCAATGATGTTAAACTATTTAAGAGAATTATCTCAAGAACATCAAGTATTGTACTTTACTTGTACAAAAGATACTACGATTCCTTCTCGAGAAATGCTGATATTAAATAAAAAAGAGGAAGGCGGGAAACGATGAGAAACGTAGAAAAATTAAATCCTGGTGATTCGGTGGAGAATTTTTTCTTAATCCACAGAGCGACACAAGGTGTAACAGCACAAGGTAAAGACTATATGACATTATATCTTCAAGATAAAAGTGGAGATATTGAAGCTAAACTATGGACTGTCACAAAAGATGATATGAAAATCCTTAAACCAGAAATAATTGTATGGGTAAAAGGGGATGTTATTAACTATCGTGGCCGTAAACAAATGAAAGTCAATCAATTTCGATTAGCAACAGCAGAAGATGGAGTGAAAACTCAAGACTTTGTAGATGGTGCGCCACTTTCACCTAACGAAATTCAAGATGAGTTATCACATTTTATCTTAGAAATTGAAAATGCACATTTACAACGTATTACACGTCATTTATTAAAAAAATATCAAGATAAATTCTTTACTTATCCTGCAGCAAGTTCTCATCATCATAACTTTGCAGGAGGATTAAGCTATCATGTATTAACGATGTTAAAAATTGCAAAATCATTGTGTGATATCTACCCATTATTAAATAGAAGTTTGTTATATAGCGCGATTATTTTACACGATATTGGTAAAGTAAGAGAATTAAGTGGACCAGTTGCAACAACGTATACGGTAGAAGGTAATTTGCTTGGACATATTTCAATAGCAAGTGATGAAGTTGCTGAGGCGGCAAAAGAACTTGGTATTGATAGTGAAGAAGTCATGTTATTGCGACATATGATTTTAGCACACCATGGAAAAATGGAGTTTGGTTCTCCTAAATTGCCACATCTAAAAGAAGCAGAAATTTTATTCTTTATTGACAATATTGATGCAAAAATGAATATGTTCGATAAAGCATTTAAGAAAACTGAAAAAGGACAATTTACTGAAAGAATCTTTGGTATGGATAACCGTCAATTTTATAATCCAGAGAAATTAGATTAATATTAATAGACGAAAAAAGGTCGGAACATATTGTTCCGACCTTTTTGATTTATGAAAATTATGAAGATAATCCTGATGAAGCACTACTACTTTGTTGTTCTTTTAATTTTTCTGGATTAAGTATAGTATCTTCTACAGATTTTTTAATATCGCTATCTTTATAATCTACGTTGTATTCTTTCAATAAGTCTTTATAAGCATTTGTCAATAGTTTTGGATTTTTTTGAACTTTTTGTTCAATAATTTTTGTTTTTAATTGAGATTTTTGTTTATTAAAGTCATCTTCTTTATCAGCTTTGATAATGTGATAGCCGTATTCTGTTTTAACAATGTCAGAAATTTGACCTTCTTTTAGTTTAAATAAAGCTTTATCAAATTTATCGACCATTTGTCCTTTAATAACATAACCTAATGACCCGCCTTTTTTAGCTGAAGCAGAATCCATTGATTCTTTTTTGGCAATGTCATCAAATTTATTTGGATTTTTTTCAACTTCTTTTTGAATTTTTTCAGCTTTTGCTTTTGCTTTTTTATCTGATAAACCTTCTTTATCACTATCAGATTTAACTTTAATTAAAATGTGTGATGCTTTCTTAGTATCATCTTTTATTTCTTTGTCAGACACTTTAACTTTATCATTAAGTAATTGTTTTTGGTAAGCAGATAGTCTTTTCTGTTCTTTGTAATCATCAAGGGTCATACCCTGTTGTTTTAGCATACTTTCAAATTGATCTTTACCACCATATTGTTTTTCTTCTTTTTTAATATCATCATCGATACGCTTAGTATCTACTTTGTCTTTATATTTATCAGCTAATATTTTATTTAACTCAATACTAAATGATGTGCTAGCAATTTGATCTTTACCAATTTTATCCATAACATCTTTAACGGTTACATTACCAGCTTTTGAAGAAATTAATGTATTATCTTTAGAATCTGTAGAATCAGAACTACATCCTCCAAGTAATAAAACACCTGCTGTAACAGGGACAATGAGTTTATTCATAATTTTCATAGTTGATAGCTCCTTTTTGTATGTTAACAAAGTTACTATAACATAATATAATTATTCCACCAATTAATAAAAGGTGATTTACAACTAAAGTATTAGATGAAAAATAATTTAAAAAAAGTCTACGATATCATTCAATATCATAGACTTTTTAATATATTCAAAATAACCAGTAGACTGTATTTTAATTTTGAGTGAATACGTTTATAATTACCCTTCTTTATATATTAGAACTTTGAATGGAATGGCACTTTTGTCAGTAAATTAATGCCTGTTTGGTGTTCTTCAACAAATTGTCCTTCTTTTGAAAAAAGAATAATTTTTAAATATAAAAAATCCATAACTGATAAACCAAGATTTAAGGCAAATAAGAACATAAAATAATGTCCATAACTTGGAAAATGATAAGTTAGGAAAATTAAAATGCTTGTAATTATTAAAAATGGCAAAATAAGATTAATGCAAAAATAAAACTTGCGGACAGGCGTATTCACATACGTATTAAAATAAGGAAGCCATTTTTTCTTATTTAACTTGTGCCATCTAAACGCATGAATATAAGGTAAAAAGAAGAATAAATGTATTGTTTTGTGAATAGGGTACATAAGAATGATAAATAATATTAGAAGTAAAAAGTATTTATCTGATAAAGGCGTTTTTACAAAATAATACATAATCTCATAACTAACTAAAAACGCAATAATAGTTGTTACAATACTTAAAAACGCAATTCTTGGAACACCAAATCGCGCATGGATATCTATATGACGTTTACATAAAAACATAACTCCACCTCGAAAATAGGTCGTTTAATATACGATAGGTATTATCTAACTAACTTGAGTTATCGTCAAGACAATTTTTAATAGCTATTGTAATATAGAGCAATGTTTTTATATTAGATTGTATATTTATAAAAAAAGCCATAAAGAAATCTATTAATATAAATTTCTTCATAGCCAAATTGAGCTCAATGTTAGAGTTCTATTTGTTATTATTCTTATCTTCTGAAAATGTATTACTAATTTCTTCGCCACGATTTTGAAGATTTTCAATATGAGATTTTAATTTTTCAATATTAGGATTGATATCAGATTTAAAATCTCCGATTAAAGTCTTAAATTCGTTAGCAATGTCGCTACCTTGTTGTACACCGTCATTTTTCACTTGCTTACTATAATCAATAATATTATAGAAACTACGTTTAATTGTTTCGATTTCTCGTTCTAATTCTGAGCGAGCACCAGTAGGAACTTTTTGTCCAGAGGCATTAGCATTATATCTTTGTTGATCACGATTCATCCATGATACAGCAATACCAGAAGCAAGTCCCACACCGATACCAAATAATACACGTGTAACTTTCATTTTTTATTCTCCTCACTATTATGTCGATTATAGAATAAATCATATCATTTTATGAAGTAAGTAACGATTGACTTAAGCTACTTACTATAATTATTACATTGACATATTGATTTCATTTTATATTACCCATAAATGATATTCAATATGCAGAATTATTCAAATTGAGCTTTAATTTGTTCAGCAATATCTTTTTTCTGTTCATCGCTAATTTCATTTTCATGAGTTTCCCATTGATAACCAAAACCATCGATATCATTTTTATATCGAGGTAGGAAATGGAAATGCAAATGAAATACTGACTGATCAGCATATTCACCATTATTTTGAATAATGTTTAATCCATCAGGTTGAAATGCTTTTTTAATGGCATTTGCTACTTTTGGAATAGCAGCTCCAATGTGTTTCATTGTTTCTTCATCAGTTTCAAAAATATTAGGAGAAGCTTTCTTCGGAATTAAAAGTGTGTGTCCTTTAGTAACTTGAGAAATATCTAAAAATGCATAAACATAATCGTTCTCATAAACCTTATAGCTTGGAATTTCACCAGTAAGAATTTTACCAAAAACAGTTTCTGACATAATTAAATGCACTCCTTTAACCTATTTTTACTCATTATTATAACATTGTTATTTTAAAAATTCGCTAATGAGTTATAGCAAACCTTAGTAGTTATATAATGATTTTGGTACAATATAACTCATGGAGGTGCCTTATGACAGTTAAAGTTGAACATTTAACAGGAGGATATGGTAAACGTCCTGTTATTGAAAATATAAATTTTGAATTAAAAAAAGGTGAAATAGTAGGATTAATTGGTCTCAATGGCGCTGGAAAAAGTACGACCATTAAGCACATGCTTGGATTATTAACGCCAATGGAAGGAACACTTTCTATTTCAGATACCAATATTAATGATGATATCGAAATCTACCGTCGTAAACTATCATATATTCCTGAATCACCAGTCATTTATGAAGAATTAACATTAGAAGAACATATAGTCATGACTGCTATGGCTTATCAAATAAGTAAGGAAGAAGCAATGAAACGTGCGCGTCCTCTACTAAAAACATTTAGACTTGAAAATGAACTTAATGTTTTTCCTAGCCATTTTTCAAAAGGAATGAAACAAAAAGTAATGATTATATGCGCATTTATTGTCGATCCTGAACTTTATATTATTGATGAACCATTTCTTGGTTTGGATCCATTAGGTATACAATCCATGCTTGATTTGATGGTTGAAAAGAAAAATGAAGGGCGTACAGTACTAATGAGTACCCATATTCTTGCAACTGCTGAAAGATATTGTGATCGATTCATTATTTTAGATAAAGGAAAAGTGGTTGCTTTTGGAAATTTAGAGGAACTACGAGAACAAACGGGTCTTAAAGATCAAACTCTTGATGATATTTATATCCATGTTACGCAAGGTGGTCAAACGACATGAATAATGAAGCCATAGCATTATTTAAACAACGTTATGACGCAATAAAAAAAGAAAAACATTATTATAATAAATTTATTTTTAATGGTCACTTTACTGTATTCTTAGTTATTTTATTAGGAGCCTTCATATTAGGTTATGGTCAATGGTTACAACATATTCCTAAAAATATAGATTATGCATTCTTAGCAAGTATTGTAATTGCTTTAACTTCAATCTTTCCATTTCGAACATTTTTAAAAGATGCTGACAAGTTATTTTTGCTTCCTTTTGAGAAGAATATGGAAGATTATATAAAATTAGGCCTAAGATATAGTTATTTTAACCGTATAATATTACAAATAGTGTTATTAATTGTATTATTTCCATTGTTTTATAAGCTTAATCAACAATTAGTTGTATCTTATATCGTGATGAGTGTTTTAGCGCTTATTCATCCTATTTTAGGACTACGCTTAAAATGGCAATGGTATCGTGCGAGATTGTCTCAATGGATATTAAATGTCTTAATATTTTCACTTAATTTTATAACGTATTATCTAATTTTAGGGAAACAATTATATTTTGCCATTTTATTAACAATAATTTTCTTTGGCATGGCGTACCTTATACCTAAATTTAAGAGTCTTACGTTATTTCCATGGGAACAGTTGATTTCAGTAGAAGAAAGACATCATACAAATTATTATAAATTTGTAAATATGTTTACAGATGTTAAGCATTTAAAAGAAAATGCAGCAAGACGCAAATATTTAGATTTTCTTTTACCCACACCCAAAGGACGTCGTTTTAATTCGCACAATATGTATCTTTATTTATTTGTGAGAAGTTTTGTAAGAGGAAAAGATGCATTAAGTATTATTCTTCGACTTGTTGTCATTGCACTTGTACTTATGATTTGGCTGTCTCATCCACTTGTTTCTATTATTATTGGTAGTTTATTTATGTATATTATTTTATTGCAAATGTCTCAGTTTTATACGCAGCAAGCGTATGGACTATGGCCTCAGGTTTGGCCTGTATCAGATAGTGAAGTGATCAAAGGATATGAAAAATTCTTATATCGCCTTATGATTATGATAGGTATTATTTTCGCAATCATTTTTATCATCTTTTATATAAAATACTTCTTTTTTGCAATTGTATTCTTTATTGTAGGATGGTTAACGATTAGAAGTACGATTAAAAAATTGCAATATCAGGAAACTTTATTAAGAGATTAAAAAAAGAGGGAACTTAAGATGTATTAAACACATACTTAAGCTTCCTCTTTTTATGTTAATCATTAATAGGATATAAATATCTTTCAAAATAACTTGAATGTTGACTGCTTGAGCCAAAATAATGTCTTAATGCTTCTTTAGAAAAATAATCATTAAACATATCAGATGATTTAAAATCTTCGTATGTTTGACGATTAGCGAAGCCAAAGTAAATTTTATAAGTAGTACCTTCTTCAGGTCGTAAGAAACGATAGCTTTTAAAACCAGCAAATTGACTGAAATCTAAATTCAAATTCGAAAGACGTTTTTCTAGTTGATTGACATGATCTTCTGAACTTGGAATGAAGATAGCTGAATAGAAATGTTGATGATTAAGCTCATTGATTTCATTAACAACTTCATAAGTAGTAGGGTGTTTAAGTATAGATTTATCTTCGGATTCTTCAATAATGACTGAAGAATCATTAGTTGAATAAATAAACAGATGATTTTCAGGATGATTTAAACGAATTTGATTTAAATAGTCATAAGTTCCATAAGTTGTATATATTTTCATAAGCCATACCTCCTTTATTTATGTATATTATACGATTAAATGATAAGACTAGCTATTATAAATAATTTAAATAAGAAAATAAATTGTGAATAATTTATTTAAATCAATTCACTTATAATTACAAATTTAAAATTAAAGAATAGATAGACGTGCTTTGTCATTTTTATGACATTTAATATTTAAGAAACGCGAAATCTTTTATGTTGTGATATTATGAATAAGAATGATTTTAATTTAGGAGGATAAAATGGTGCATAAAAAAAATAATACAATTTTACAAACAATTAAAGGGGAATCAACCTCACACACACCTGTGTGGTTTATGCGCCAAGCTGGCAGATCACAACCAGAATATCGCAAATTAAAAGAAAAGTATTCACTTTTTGATATTACACATCAACCAGAACTTTGTGCATATGTAACACATCTACCTGTTGATAATTACAATACTGATGCAGCTGTGTTATATAAAGATATTATGACACCACTTAAACCTATCGGAGTAGATGTTGAAATTCAATCTGGTATAGGTCCTGTAATCCACAATCCCATTAAATCTATGAAAGATGTGGAAAAATTAACTCAAATTGATCCTAAAAGAGATGTGCCTTATGTGTTAGAAACAATTAAAATTCTAACTGAAGAAAAGTTAAATGTACCTTTAATTGGATTTACGGGTGCTCCCTTTACATTAGCATCTTATATGATTGAAGGTGGACCTTCTAAAAACTACACATTTACTAAGGCAATGATGTATGGCGATGAAGAGACTTGGTTTGCTTTAATGAATCATCTTGTAGACGTTTCAATTAAATATGTAACAGCTCAAGTTGAAGCAGGTGCAGAATTGATTCAAATTTTTGATTCATGGGTAGGCGCACTTAATGTACAGGATTATCGATATTATATAAAACCATCTATGGATCGTTTAGTCCGTGGAATTAAAGAACATCATAATATTCCTGTTATATTATTTGGTGTAGGGGCTAGTCATCTCATTAATGAATGGAATGATTTGCCAATTGATGTTTTAGGTTTAGACTGGCGTACATCTATTTTGAAAGCGGATCAATTAGGTGTAAATAAAACATTACAAGGTAATTTAGATCCTTCATTACTACTAGCACCATGGGATGTATTAGAAAAAAGAGTTAAAGCAATACTTGATGAAGGAATGCAAAGAGGTAAACATATATTTAACTTAGGTCATGGCGTTTTCCCAGAAGTTCAACCAGATACACTTAAAAAAGTAACACAACTGGTTCATGACTATACGCAAAAATAAAATTAGAATCATAAAAATTTATTTTTAAAAGGGAAGGTTTTAAGAATGACTAAAACAGTAGGTTTATTAGTAATGGCATATGGTACGCCATATAAAGAAAGTGATATTGAACCATATTACACAGATATACGACATGGTAAAAGACCAACAGAAGAAGAACTTCAAGATTTAAAAAATCGTTATGAATTTATAGGTGGTCTTTCTCCACTTGCAGGAACGACAGATCGTCAAGCTAAAGCACTTACAGATGCACTTAATAAAACATATGATGATGTAGAATTTAAATTATATTTAGGATTGAAACATATTTCTCCTTATATTGAAGAAGCAGTTGAAAAAATGCATAATGATGGTATTACAGAGGCTGTTACAGTCGTATTAGCTCCCCATTATTCAAGTTTTTCAATAGGTTCATATAATAAACGTGCTAAAGAAGAAGCGGATAAATATGGTATACAACTACATCATGTTGAACGTTATTATCAACAACCTAAATTTATTGAATACTGGACAAATAAAGTAAATGAAACATTAGCTGAAATTCCAGAAGAAGAACATGATGAAACAATTTTAATCGTGTCTGCGCACAGTTTACCTAAAGGATTAATAGAACGTAATAATGATCCTTATCCTAATGAAATTAAAGATACTATGGATCGTTTAGAAGCTTCTACAAATATTAAACATGTAGCGCAAGGTTGGCAGTCAGAGGGTAATACAGGTACGCCTTGGTTAGGACCTGATGTACAAGATTTAACAAGAGAATTATACAATGAACATCATTATAAAAACTTTATTTATACACCAGTTGGATTTGTTTGTGAACATCTTGAAGTACTTTACGATAATGATTATGAGTGTAAAGTTGTTTGCGATGACATTGGTGCTAATTACTATCGACCAGAAATGCCTAATACAAATCCATTATTTATAGGTGCGATTGTCGACGAAATTAAAACAGTTTTTTAAAAAGGAAGGGACATGTTGTGAGTAAAAAAGTTGCAATTATAGGTGCTGGCATTACAGGTCTAGCCAGTGCATATTATTTTAAACATTACAATGAAGACATAGATGTAACTATTTTTGAAGCAACTTCAAGACCTGGAGGTAAAATTCAAACTTATCGACGCGATGGTTATACTATTGAACTTGGTCCAGAATCCTACTTAGGTCGAAAAACGATCATGACAGATTTAGCAAAAGATATAGGTCTTGAAGATGATTTAATTACGAATCAAACAGGACAATCCTACATTTTTGCTAAGAACCAATTGTATCCTATTCCAGGCGGATCAATTATGGGAATTCCAACAGATATTAAACCTTTCTTAAAAACACGTTTAATTTCCCCTTTAGGAAAATTAAGAGCAGGATTAGATTTAGTTATTCCGCCTATTAAAATAGAAAATGATATTTCGGTTGGTGAATTCTTCAGAAAACGTTTAGGAAACGAAATGCTGGAAAATTTGATTGAGCCCCTTATGGGAGGAATTTATGGAACAGATATTGATCAATTAAGTTTGATGAGTACATTTCCTAATTTCAAGTATAAAGAAGAATCATATGGTAGTTTAATTAAAGGAATGAAAGATGAAAAACGCGAACGTACAAGAAAACGTCAGCTTTATCCAGGTGCTCCTAAAGGACAATTCAAACAATTTAGACATGGGCTAAGTTCATTTATTGAAGCACTAGCTAAAAATGTTGAACAAAAAGGTGTACACTTCAAATATAATACACCAGTAGAAGATATTCATATTCATAATGATAATTATGAGATTGTTACACATAATAGTCGAAAGACGTTTGATGGTTTACTTGTTACGACACCGCATCAAACGTTTATGAAATGGTTTAATCATGATTCAGCATTTAAATACTTTAATACTATGGATTCTACTACAGTTGCAACGGTTGTATTTGCATTTGATGAGAAAAATATCGAAAATACCTATAATGGTACTGGATTTGTCATTGCAAGAACCAGTCATACTGATATTACTGCATGTACTTGGACGACTAAAAAGTGGCCGTTTACTACACCAAAAGGTAAAGTATTATTACGTGCGTATGTAGGAAAACCTGGCGATACGGTTGTAGATGACCATACTGATGAAGAAATTGTAAATATCGCACGTCGAGATTTAAGTAAAATGATGACGTTTAAAGGTGATCCAGATTTTACCATAGTGAATCGATTACCAAAAAGTATGCCACAGTATCATATCGGTCATATGACTCAAATTCGCAATATACAAAATCATGTAAAACGTCAATATAACGGGTTACGCATTACCGGTGCACCTTTTGAAGCGGTAGGTTTACCTGATTGTATTCAACAAGGCAAAAATGCTGTTGAAGAATTAATAGACGAGTTATAAATAAAGCATAGTAAATAGGCACTTTTTAGAGGTTACATTTGTCTCTTTAAAGTGCTTTATTTTAAAATAAATAGTCATTATTAAGAAGAAAAGGAGAATAAAAAATGACAGATGTAATTATTGTTCATTCACAAATAGGAAATGCACAAAATCATTGGTATCAATGGTTAAAACATAACTTAGCACTCGAAGGATATAATGTACAATTGTTTAATTTAGATAAAGCGGATAATAAAAAATTAGATATGTGGCTAAAAACTATGAAACAACAAATTAAAATCAATCATCCCGATACGTATGTTGTAACACATGGCTATGGTTCAATCGCTGCTTTGAAATTTATTGAACAATTAGATTTAAAACGTCCAATAGAAGGCTTTTTTAGTATTGCTGGATTTAAAGAAGATGCTCAAGACATCGATGAATCTGTTAATTTAGATCATATTACCATTGATTATGATGAAGTTAAGAAAAAGGTGAAACACTTTCACGGTCTCGCTTCAAAAGATGATGAACATGTATCTTATAAAGAAACTGAAAAGTTATTACAAGCTTTAGGAGGATCAATTCGAATTGTTGAAGAAGGAGGGCACTTCCTAGAAGAAGAAGGCTTTGTTTCTTTCAGTGAATTACAAGAAAAAATGCAAAAATATATGACACAATAATGTTAGAGCGGGAAAGTATCAAATAGTAATATAAAGAGTAATAATAATTATGAGATTTTATACCCAAATTATCCCATAAAATAAAATTTTTTAAGTGTAGCGTTTTTTTACACAAATTAATTTATAATTTTTATTGACTATATAGGTGTTAATATATATACTAATAAAGTATTGAAAAAAGCACTAATTAAAAAATAATTATCTCATAATTATTTAAATTTATAATTAACGTATTGTAAAAATTATTTTAAAAAAGTGTTGACATTACAGTGGCTTAAATGATATATTAATTAAGTACTCATTTGAAGTGCTAATAATATTGGCGCGGGATGGAGCAGTTCGGTAGCTCGTCGGGCTCATAACCCGAAGGTCGGTGGTTCAAATCCGCCTCCCGCAATACATAATTTTATAGGTCTCGTAGTGTAGCGGTTAACACGCCTGCCTGTCACGCAGGAGATCGCGGGTTCGATTCCCGTCGAGACCGCCATTACTTTTGACTTATGATTAAGGTTCAGTAGCTCAGTTGGTAGAGCAATGGATTGAAGCTCCATGTGTCGGCAGTTCGACTCTGTCCTGAACCATTT
>NZ_KV813770.1:0-807 GCF_001813735.1 Staphylococcus sp. HMSC068C09 | reverse complement strand
TTTTTTTTATTGTGAGTTACTCTTTGAATTATCTTTTCAACATCGATATCATTTTTAATAAATGAAGTATTATCCTTTTTTATCGTTTCTATATTCAACCTTTTTATATTATTAAATATAGTTTGTTTACTAACTTCCAATTCTTTGCTTATTTCTTTCACACTCTTCATATCATCAACCCTTTATAAATACTTTATCAACCCTTTACAATAAATTTTATCATAAATGTTGTTATATCGATATTTACCTATCATTTCAAAAACCCTTTACAAACCCTTGATAATCATGACATCAAGGGTTTGTAAAGGGTTTTTGATAAAGCTATAATATCTTTTATGTGTTCTTTTTTAGTGATATAATGTTGATAATACGTTTAAGTCCCAACTACTGGTAATAGTTGGGACTCGGTAATAAAACGTTACAATACGTTAGCTATTTAATTTGATATATGTATTATATACAACAATATCGACAGTTTGCAAGTCAAAAAGTTATGTGGAATTGTAATGTTTTATTACCTCTATTCAAATTTAATTGGAAAGAGGTTTTTATTATGTCTCGTAAAAATATTAAAAATCAAGCTAGTCAAAATTTTTATATGCTACATAAAGCATTATTTGTTAATGAAAAATATAAAAAATTAAGTGATAGTGCCAAAGTCACTTATGCAATTCTCAATGATAGAGTTAGTTTATCAATTAAAAATAATTGGATCGATGATAATGGGGATATATATTTCATTTTTACAAATGAGAGCCTCCAGAATATATTAGATAAAAGTAAAAATACAATTACAAAAATAAAAAA
>NZ_KV813769.1:0-9966 GCF_001813735.1 Staphylococcus sp. HMSC068C09 | reverse complement strand
TGATGGTGTGTGTGATTAGACATTTATTATTCACCTCTTTGATGATGAGCATGTTGAATGGCTTGTTTTAATAAAGTAGAAACATGTTGATCGTCTATAGAATAAATCATGGATTGTCCATGACGTGACGATTTAACGAGGCCTGCTTGTTTTAAACTCTTTAATTGATGCGATACATTTGATTGAGTTAATTTTAATGTATGCGTAATATGCCCAACACTAGCTTCACCTTTATATAACAATTCTAAAATACGTAAACGGTTATAATCGCTTAACGCTTTAAATGTCTCAGTTAAACGGTTAAGCATGTATTCATCTATAAATATATCTCTATCTTTATTTGTATTGGACATCACATGAGACCTCCTCTTTAATATATTAATATATATTCATATATTAATATATAGTGTCCTTGTCTAAGTGTCAATGATATATAGTAAATAAGTTTAAAAATGATACTAAGTGGTATTAATAAACTATGAAATGAATTGAAGGAGGAAATAAGTTTATGAGTATATTAGTTATTGGTGCTAATGGTGGCGTAGGTTCTAAATTGGTTAACCAATTAAAAGAAGATCAAGTTGATTTTACAGCCGGTGTTCGTAAAGAAGAACAAGAAAGTGCGTTAAAAGATCAAGGTGTTAATGCCATTTTAATAGATGTAGAAAAAGATAGTATTGATGATTTAACTGAGAAATTCAAAGGCTTTGATAAAGTTATTTTCTCAGTTGGTTCAGGTGGTAGCACAGGTGCTGATAAAACAATCATTGTTGATTTAGATGGTGCAGTGAAAACGATTGAAGCAAGTAAAAAAGCAAATGTTAAACATTATGTAATGGTTTCTACTTACGATTCACGTCGTGAAGCATTTGATGCAAGTGGAGATTTAAAACCTTATACAATTGCAAAACACTATGCAGATAATCATTTAAGAAATTCTGGACTAACTTATACAATCGTTCATCCAGGTGGTTTAGAAGATAAATCAGGTACTGGTGAAATTAAAGCTGACTTGTATTTTGATGAAGGAAGTACAATTCCACGCGAAGATGTGGCTTCTGTATTAAAACACGTAGCGACTTCTGAAAATAAATTTGAAAATAAAGAATTTCAAATTCTTTCAGGGCATCAATCTATTCAAGAAGCATTATCTCGTTTTGAGTAGTTAAGTTAGATAATTAATTACAAATGAAAAGTTCTGTGTTAGAGTAGGACAGTGAGTTTTAAAACTTGCTGTTCTATTCTTTTTTATTAATATATATAATTTCTATTAAATTAATAATGAAATTGATATAATAAACATATGAGTGAAAATTTTTGTTTAACGATAGAAGCGAAACAGCTTTCATATAGAATTAGTTATCTGATATATTAAAAGCTTAAATAGATAGTAATTTAAAGATAAAGTGGGTCATCAATTGTTCTAATTATACATAATCATTTAAATACGATATTTCACTTTAAAATAAAGAGAGAAGCAATAACCGTGTTTTAGGAGGTGCAATCATGCCATTATTTTTAAAGCCTATTTTCTTTGAAAAAATATGGGGCGGTAATAAGTTAAATCAATTTAATTACGACATACCAAGTGAACAAACTGGAGAATGCTGGGGTATTTCTGCACATCCGAATGGAAAAAATATGATTGAAAATGGTCAGTATGCTGGTCAAACATTAGATCAAGTATGGAATGATCATAGAGAATTATTTGGAGACTTTCCAAGTAAAGATTTCCCTTTATTATGTAAAATAGTGGATGCAAGACATCCTCTATCTATTCACGTTCATCCTGACGACTCGTATGCATATGAATTTGAAAATGGTCAATATGGTAAGTCTGAATGTTGGTATATTATTGATGCAGAAGAAGACGCTGAAATTATACTCGGTACTTCTGCTGATTCAAAAGAAACATTTGAGAATAAGATAAAAGAAGACGCGGTGTTGGATGCAGTAGAAAGAATCAAAGTTAAACCAGGTGAGTTTTATTTTATACCAGCTGGAATGCTTCATTCTATAGGTTCTGGCGTTTTAGTATATGAAACAATGCAATCATCTGATATTTCATATAGAGTATATGATTATGAACGTAATCGAACTGATGGATCATCATTAGAAGTTAGCAAAGCATTAGACGTGATTCAATTTACTGCAAATGCACCTACTATAGTACCTGAAACTACAATTGTAGAAAATCATAAACGTAGCCAAATTGTATCTAATGACTTTTTTACAATGGTTAAATGGGAAATAAGTGGAACGCTTAATTATATGAAGCCTCGTGAATTTTGTCTTATTTCTGTATTAGAAGGTCGTGGACAAGTGATTACAGATGGTGAAATCTTTAAGCTAGAAAAGGGATCTAATTTTATTTTAACTTCTGAAGATTTAGATAGCGTATTTGAAGGAGAGTTCACTCTAATTATAAGTTATATTTAGTTAATCAATTTAATTTATAAGCAGACGTGTTGGAATAATTTCTATATCTAGCATGATTTTCTTGTGTGATAGCTGAATCTAGAAGTTTTTTATCTTCCGCTTCCTGTTAATCGGAAATCTAATAATGTTTAAATAATGAGATAGTATATTTTAATAGTGAAATGGAATTTTGTGAGGATTCATATGATTCTATTTCACTTTTTTGAATTTAAAAAGTGATTTAATAATACGTCAACTCTATTAAAAAAATATGATAAAATAAAAAAAACGAAATCTTATAGACTATTCATATATTTAAATTTAAGCGATCTAAAAATGACTAATAGGTGCTAAAATTAATATTAATATATACATGAATAAAGATGCTAAATTTAAAATAAGTAAGAAGGAGATTCTAGATGGCAGAAGAAGTAAATTACTTTTGGTTAAATTGTGGATATACAAGATGGAACCATAATGAACCATTAGTTGGACAAACAACTTTATTTGAGTCTGGAGCACAGTTCAATCCTACTCAGGGTTTTCGAGCGTTCAAAAAAGCTAAAATTGGCGATCAAGTGATTTTTTATCAAGTACAAACAGATACTGGATTATTAGGAATTGGGGAAATTATTAGTGTTCAAACAGGAGCACAAAATAAAATTAGAGTTGAATTTAAATTTAATGAAGAGTTAAAGCCTTTAACTACTGACTATTTAAAACGTAGTGAAGTGCTAGATTATCGAATGAATAATATGCGAGAAACGTTAATAAATCAACTCACAAAAGAGGAGTTTCAATTAATCGTTGAGTTAGGAAAAGGTAACATTCAATTACCTCGATATTTCTTTTTATCTGAAACTGAAAAATTTGAACCTGATACCCATTATACGATTTTTACACATACTTATAATGGAATTAAACGGAATGGTTATCATTTTTATAACCAATTAGAAGTAGGGGATAATTTAATATTTTATGATAAGAATAGTAATCAATCGGTCGTAGGAATTGGTGAAGTATCTCGTCATATTCATGAAAAACCTCCAATTCCTGGTCGTACTAATAGTACTGCAATTGAGATTTATTATGAAAAGAATATCACTCCTGTTACATTAGGAGCACTAAATAAACATCCTAAATTAAAGAACTTATACTTTTTACAAGAAAATGCTAAGCAAGCAATAGCAAGTATGAGTCAAGCACAATACGATGCTATTATAGACATGAGTGAAAATGATGGGATTAGAACACCATTTGAGACTATTAAAAAACCAGGATTCAATACGGCTCATGATGAGACCATTAAACCTTTTATTTTACTCGTTGTAGATAAACGTGAAGAAGGTTTGAAAGCAGCCAATAATCTTTTACAAAAAACGAATGCTAATCCAGTTATTACTAGTGGTCACCCTGACTTTAGTGAAGATATGTTATATGGCAAATATCTACCTAATGAGACAGGTGCCTTATATTATAGAGAAGGTTTTATTACACAACTTATGCCTAAAAATGACAAAAGTTACTTAGTGATTGATAACTTTAATAGACTTGATCCAGATATATTTCAAACTTATATTAATGTTTTAGAAGGGTACGAAGTTACATTACCTAGATATAATAAAGACGGTAACATGATTACTTGGTCTCGTGAAAAAGATTCTTTTTATCATTTTAATCCTAATTGGCATATTATTGGCGTAACATACGAAAAGTTAGAAGATATAAAAAATAAATATTCACAACAATTTTTAAAATATACACGTATTGTAAAAGTGAACCATGATGCATAATGTCAAACAAGTTAGATAAAAACAGCATAATGTATAATTAGTTAAAGTGGATATAGAATTTGAAATAAATTCTATATCCACTTTTTCTGTGTTTAATGAGTCCTTGTAAAAGGAATATATTAAATAGGTTAAAAAGGAAGGTGACGGAACATGCCAATCGTTTATTACGATGGAAATTGTGTGTATTGTTATAATTATTGTATTTGGCTAATACAACATGGTTTACCTAAAAATTATGAGTTTGCGATGTTAAAAGGAGAAGCGGGACAACATTTATTTAAACAACATCCCGAAGCTAAAAATAAAAATAGTGTGATACTACAAGAAGGAGATCGTTTATATTACGAGACTACTGCAGTAGCAAAATTAATCACAACATTAAGTAGTAAAAAATGGTTAGGTATACTACTTAGAGTAATGCCATTACCAATAAGAAATTTAGGTTATCGACTGTTTGCTAATAATAGAGATAAAATGTGGAAAACACATTGGCATAAACCAAACGCATATGAAAAATCATTCTTTATTGATGATGATAGACAATAAATGAGAAAACTATTTTTTAATTGATAATATCTATATATTTTGATTATATATTATAAAGCTTTTGATAATGATTCTATATATTTATTCATAAGTATTAGTGTTTTTAAGTTGCGTGTGTAAAATGACTTTACAGATTATAATTATTATAATATAATTATGATTGTAAAAGAGAGACTTGGCTGTATAAAAGTACAAAAAAGGAGAGATTCGATGACTCAACAAGATGTAGTAAAAGAATTAAATCAACAAGTAGCAAACTGGACAGTAGCATATACAAAATTACACAACTTCCATTGGTATGTTAAAGGTCCTAATTTCTTCTCATTACATGAAAAATTTGAAGAATTATACAATGAAGCTAGTCAATATGTAGACGATTTAGCAGAACGTATTTTAGCAATTGGAGGTAACCCAGTAGCAACATTAAAAGAAAGTTTAGAACTTTCAATTGTAAAAGAAGCAGAAACACATTACACTGCTGAAGAAATGGTTAAAGCTTTCTCTGAAGATTTAACTCAAATTTCTAAACAACTTGGAAAAGCAATTGAAGTTGCAGGAGAAGCAGGAGACGATGTTTCAGAAGATATGTTTATTGGCATGCAAACATCAGTAGATAAACATAATTGGATGTTTAAATCTTATTTAGTTTAAATATTCTATTTTAAAAAGAGCCATTGTGGACGATAAAACGTCTACAATGGCTCTTTTAACTTTAATATTAACATTGATAAGTGATTATTCAGCGATTTCTAAAGCAATTTCCATCATTTGAGTAAATGATGTTTGACGTTCTTCAGCTGATGTAGCTTCATCTCTTAAGATATGATCACTTACAGTAAAAATACCTAATGCTTTTTTACCAGCATGAATTGCATTTAAATATAAGCCAGCTGATTCCATTTCAATACCTAAGATACCCATGTTCTTCCAACTATCGTTAAAATGTTTATCGGCATTATAAAACGTATCTGATGATAAAATATTTCCAACATGTGTAACTGCTCCGATATCATCAGCAACTTGTTTAGCTTTAGTAATTAACTCAAAATCTGCAATTGGAGCAAAGTGACCAGGAATATTAAATTGATCTACATAATTTGAATTAGTTGAAGCAGCTTGAGCAATAATGACATCATATAAATTCACATTCTCTTGTAATGCACCACATGAACCAATTCGAATAATTGTATCAACATCAAAGAAATTATAAAGCTCATACGAATAAATTCCAATACTTGGAATACCCATACCTGAACCCATTACTGAGATTTCTTTACCTTTATATGTGCCAGTGTATCCAAACATATTACGTACTTCATTAAATTGCTCAACATTTTCTAAAAAGTTATCAGCAATATATTTTGCACGTAATGGATCCCCAGGCATTAATACTGTTTTAGCAATTTTAGTTCCATTAGGTTGAATATGAGGTGTACCGTTTGTCATGAATATCTTCTCCTTAACATTTTTATTCAAAATAAAGATAACATTTGTTTAAAATTTTTGCGAATTTTTGTACTATATAAATGAAAGAAACATATAAATTATGTTAATACAGTTGGCTTTCGAGCAATACATTGGAGGAAATTTTTATGGAATATTCAAAATATATTGATCATACACTTTTAAAACCGGAATCAACACGTCAACAGATTGATAAAATTATTTCTGAAGCTAAGGCGTATCATTTTAAATCGATTTGCGTTAATCCAACCCACGTTAAGTATGCTTCTGAACAGCTTGTGAATTCTGATGTGCTTGTATGTACAGTGATTGGGTTCCCACTTGGAGCTACAACAACCGCTACAAAGATTTTTGAAACAGAAGATGCGATTAAAAATGGCGCGTCAGAAATTGATATGGTTATCAATATAGGCGCACTTAAAGATGGAAGATATGAAGACGTTCAAAAAGATATCGAAGGCGTAGTTGGCGCAGCTAATGGAAAAATAGTGAAAGTTATTATTGAAACTGTTCTTTTAACAGACGATGAAAAAGTGAAAGCAAGTGAACTAGCAAAAGCTGCTGGTGCAGATTTCGTTAAAACATCAACTGGCTTTGCTGGGGGAGGCGCTACACCAGAAGATGTGAAATTAATGAAAGACACTGTGGGAGACGAATTAGAGGTTAAAGCTTCAGGTGGCGTACGTAATTTAGAAGATTTCAATAAAATGATTGACGCAGGCGCTACACGTATAGGTGCGAGTGCTGGTGTCCAAATTATTCAAGGTTTAGAGTCAGATTCTGATTATTAATCATGCAGTTGATGTAACAGCATACAGATACAACAGCTTATTTTGAGAGGAGTTCAGAATGATGAGAATGATAGATATTATTGAAAAGAAACGCGATGGAAAATCATTATCTAAAGAGGAAATTGAATTCTTTATCAAAGGCTACACGGAAGGAGATATCCCAGATTATCAAGCCTCAAGTTTAGCTATGGCGATTTTCTTCCAAGATATGAATGAAGAAGAACGTGCAGCTTTAACTATGGCAATGGTTAATTCAGGTGATGTTATTGATTTATCAAAAGTCAATGGTATTAAAGTAGATAAACACTCAACTGGTGGCGTTGGAGATACGACGACATTAGTGTTGGCACCATTAGTAGCTGCAGTGGGAGTGCCAGTTGCCAAAATGAGTGGCCGTGGTTTAGGACATACGGGTGGTACGATTGATAAATTAGAATCTATTGATGGGTTTCATGTTGAAATCTCTGAAGCGGACTTCATTAAACTTGTTAATGAAGATCAAGTTGCAGTGATTGGACAAACAGGCAATTTAACACCTGCAGATAAGAAACTATACGCATTAAGAGATGTTACAGGAACAGTTAACTCTATTCCTTTAATCGCATCATCTATCATGAGTAAGAAAATTGCCGCGGGTGCTGATGCAATCGTCCTAGATGTTAAAACTGGAAATGGTGCATTCATGAAAACATTAGAAGATGCCGAGGCTTTAGCACATGCTATGGTTAGCATAGGAAATAATGTTGGTAGAAATACAATGGCTATTATTTCAGATATGAGCCAACCACTTGGTCGTGCGATTGGGAATGCTTTAGAATTAAAAGAAGCGATTGATACATTAAATGGTCAAGGACCTGAAGATTTAACTGAACTAGTATTAACGCTTGGTTCACAAATGGTCGTACTTGCTGAAAGAGCAAGTACACTTGAAGAGGCGCGTCAATTGCTCAATGAAGCCATTGAAAATGGCTCAGCATTAGATAAATTCAAAACATTTTTAGAAAATCAAGGTGGCGATGCTTCAGTTGTCGATTCACCGGAGTTATTACCGACTGCCGAATATCAAATTGATTATAAAGCAAAATCAAGTGGTGTAGTTTCAGAGCTTATTGCTAATGAAATTGGCGTTGCTTCAATGATGTTAGGTGCGGGAAGACAAACGAAAGAAGATGACATAGATTTAAGTGTTGGCATTGTGTTGAATAAGAAAGTAGGAGACAACGTCAATGAAGGAGAGTCTTTATTAACGATTCACAGTAATCGTGAAAATGTTGATGATGTAATTAAGAAACTTGACGAAAGTATCGAAATTAAAGCGCAAGCAAAAACACCAACATTAATTCATAAAATAATTACAGAGTAGGAGTGTTAAATATGACGACACCATTTAAAAGAGTACATTTAATTGTCATGGATTCAGTAGGTATTGGTGAAGCACCTGATGCTGCAGCTTTTAATGATGAAGGTTCACACACATTAAAACACACGTTAGAAGGTTTTAACCAATCATTACCTAATTTAGAAAAATTAGGATTAGGTAATATTGAAGATTTGCCAGTAGTCAATAAAGTTGAACAACCAGGTGCTTTTTATACTAAATTAAGTGAAGCTTCTGTTGGAAAAGATACGATGACAGGACATTGGGAAATTATGGGACTAAATATCATGCAACCATTTAAAGTTTATCCAAATGGATTTCCTGACGAATTAATTCAAGAGATTGAAGAAATGACAGGTCGAAAAGTTGTAGCAAATAAACCTGCTTCAGGTACTGCAATTATTGATGAATTAGGCGAACATCAAATGAAAACAGGGGATTTAATTGTTTATACTAGTGCAGACCCAGTACTTCAAATTGCTGCACATGAAGATATTATCCCACTTAAAGAATTGTATGATATTTGCGAAAAGGTTCGTGAATTAACTAAGGATCCTAAGTACTTAATTGGCCGTGTTATTGCACGTCCATATGTTGGTGAACCAGGAAACTTTACTCGTACATCTAATCGTCATGATTATGCTTTAAAACCATTTGGTAAAACTGTTATGAATACATTAAAAGATAGTGATTATGATGTTATTGCTATTGGTAAAATCAATGACATCTATGATGGCGAAGGTGTAACTGAAGCCATTCGTACAAAAAATAATATGGATGGCATGGATAAGTTAATAGAAGTTGTCAAAAAAGACTTTAATGGATTAAGTTTCTTAAATCTTGTTGATTTTGATGCTTTATATGGTCATCGTCGTGATAAAGAAGGTTATGCACAAGCCATTAAAGATTTTGACGAACGCTTACCAGAATTAATTGATAATTTACAAGAAGATGATTTAGTGATTATTACTGCTGATCATGGTAATGATCCAATTGCAGAGGGAACAGATCATACTAGAGAATATATTCCAGTGCTTATGTTTAGCCCTAAAATAGATGCATACCATGAATTATCAGGAGATACAACATTTAGTTCTATTGGTGCAACAATTGCAGATAATTTCAATGTTGAATTGCCAAAATACGGAAAAAGTTATTTAAAAGAAATGGGAGTTGAATAATTATGAAAATAATGAGATATTTGTTAGGTTTAGCATTTGGAACAGCAGGAATACTACATTTTACAAAGGAACGTCAATTTAGATCGATTGTACCGGAGTATTTACCATTACGAAAAACAGCAGTTTTAGTGACAGGCGTATTTGAAATGTTCTTTGGAGTTATGTTATTAGCTAAAAAACCTGCGGATTGGTTGAAAAAAGGTATTAATGCATTTTTACTTGCGGTTTTTCCAGGAAACATTTACATGGCAAGAAAGCAATTACCATTAGGAAATAAATCTATTCCTAAGTGGGCATTATACTTAAGATTACCACTTCAATTCATTTTAATAGCTATTGTAAAAAAATTATAATAAAACTTAAATAAACAATGAGTCCGGGACATAAAGTATCTA
>NZ_KV813768.1:0-1159 GCF_001813735.1 Staphylococcus sp. HMSC068C09 | reverse complement strand
ATGCGGAAGATTATATAATCTTCCGCATTAACAATGTAAATTCTAATATTATAGAAGAAAGAAGGATGAAAATTGTATTATAAAGGAAAAGAATTTTTCACTTCTAAAGATTTAGCTTTATGTGTTATCGGAGGAAAGTGGAAGATCCCTATAATTTTTCATTTACTTCAAGACAAAGTATTGAGATTAAGTGAGCTACAAAAAAAGTTGCCGCATGTCAATCAAAGGATGCTAATAAGACAACTTAGAGAATTAGAAGAGGACCAAATTATTGAAAGACATATTTATTCTGTAGTTCCCCCAAAAGTGGAGTATAAGCTGACATCTATAGGCTACAAGCTAGATAAGGTGGTTTATGCAATATGCGAATGGGGTGATTTATTCAAGGATGAAATAATACATTAAAAAGTTCTGGTGCAAATTAAAAATAAAGTTAACTACTCTCTTATAATGTAAGTATTCAATTAGCTGACTAACATGTATTAATTTCGCCGTTCTATGAAATTAAGGGTTCTGTTGCAAAGTTAGAAAAATATAGCTAATCACCATTTTATTGTGTCAGTCTTCGCCTAACCAGCTAACATATAACTAATTTCGTGGCATGGTGAAAATCCGTAGATCTGAAGAGACCTACGGTTCTTTTTATATAATCCGTAAATACATTCAATGCCTTTGAGTGTATTTTTTGCCGTATTGACACTTTGATATCTTGTCTTTCTCACCTTAATGTGACGATGATCTTGTTCAATGAGGTTATTGAGATATTTAGATGTGCAATGACAGTTAGGTTTCAGCTTAAACACTTTAATTATTTTAGCCATGGCTACCTTCGTTGAAGGTGCTTGATCTGTAATTATCATTTGAGGTTTACCGAATTGTTTAATAAGGCGCTTAATAAACGCATATGCTGATTGATGATCTCGTTTTTTGCGTAACCAAATATCTAATGTATGTCCATCTGCATCAATCGCGCGATACAGATAACACCACTGTCCTTTAATTTTGATATATGTCTCATCAATACGCCACTTATAATACGTTTTTTTATGTTTTCTCTTCCAAAGTTGATAGAAAATAGGTGCATACTCTTGAACCCATCGATAAATGGTTGAATGATGAACATCAAAACCACGTTCCCTTAATATTTCAGATATATCAC
>NZ_KV813767.1:0-599 GCF_001813735.1 Staphylococcus sp. HMSC068C09 | reverse complement strand
AAAAAAATAATGATAGTAATAAGAAGCAACAATCTACTGATAAAAATAAAAGTTACTTAAATAATTTTAACTCGAAAGAAATTGAATATGCACGAGTTTGGTATCAGTTAATATCTACAAGAAATGATTTAAAAGGTATTAAAAATGTTTATGTTACAGAAATACCAAAAGGCTCAAAAGTAAATCCACAAGCCAAAAATAGTGCAATTTATAAAGAAAAAGTTGTGAAATTAGAAGCTCCTATGAGAGCTGGTGGGTCTGTAACATATAGCAGTAATGGTGATGGAACAATTAATGTATATAATAATATCCCTTATAAATGGGAAAATTCACAAAATAGTGATTATAGTCAAATGAATAAGATAACAAAAAAAGCAATAGAGGAGAATATTGAAACAGTCTATATTAAACCCTACGACAATAAAACAGTAGCTAAGTTAGCAAGTAAAATTAGATATAATAAGTAGTTAGTAGATTATTAAAAAGGCGCCTAAAATTAGGCGTCTTTTTTATCATTAGTTCAAAAGATAAGCATAACGTTCCATGTAACAGCATATAAAGTAATGAAGGTTCTGTTGCAAAGTTGAATTTATAGTATA
>NZ_KV813766.1:27142-85763 GCF_001813735.1 Staphylococcus sp. HMSC068C09 | reverse complement strand
ATCTAGATACTTTATGTCCCGGACTCTTTTTAGTGGTTTAAATAATTAAATATGACATCATCAATAATAATATCTACATTCGGATGCGTTTGTAAAATAGAGGCAGGTAATGTTTCAGTTTTTGAACCATTCACTAAACGCTCAATAGCTTCTTGTTTACGTTCTCCAAAAGCTAATAAAATGATACGTTTTGCGCGCATAATAGATTGTAATCCCATAGAAATGGCTTGTTTTGGAACATCATCAATCGTATCAAAATGAATACTATTTGCTTTAATCGTAGAATCAGTTAAATCTACAACGCGTGTTTGACTATCAAAAGATGTACCTGGTTCGTTGAAACCGATATGGCCATTTTCTCCAATACCTAATAATTGAATATCGGGTTGTCCTATAGAGAATAGACGCTGTTCATAAGCATATGCTTCGTCTTCAAGATCAGGTGCGTCTCCTCTTGGAATGTAGATATGATCTTCATTCCATTCGTTATGATTAAATAAAAGCTCATGCATATATGTGTAGTAGCTTTGAGGGTGTGATGAATTAAGACCCACATACTCATCTAAGTTAAATGTTTTAATATCATTTAAATTCACACGATTTGCCGTTAATAATTCAGATAATCGTGGATAGATTTCTGTCATCGTATTACCTGTCGCTAATCCAAGAGTAGCTGTCGGCGTACTTTGTATTAACTTTAATAACTCAACTGCTACATAATCACTTGCGATAGATTTGTTTTTTAAATTGATCAATTTCATCATCTAAACGCCTCCATATGTTTATGAATGATTTTTTACTGCTTCAACAAATCGTTCGGTAATTTGTTTAGGTCGTGTGATCGCACCACCAACTACTGTACAATGAACTCCAAGTTCGCTCACTTTTTTATACATTTCAGGTGTGATGACATTACCCTCTGCAATGACTTTTGTGTTTACTTGATTAAGTACTTCTTTTAAAAATTCAAAGTCATTTTCATATAATATGTGACCCTTTGTATAAGATGTATACCCTCTTAGAGTGGTTCCAATATAGTCAAAACCTAATTGATCTGCATAAATAGCTTCTTCAGTCGTTGAGATATCAGCCATAATTTCAATACCAGGCGCTTTTTCTCTAATATATTTCACAAGTTCTTCAAGAGATTCTTTTGGACGTTTTTGTTTAGTGGCATCTAAAGCAATAACTTCACAACCGCTTTCAATGAGTTCATTTACCTCTTTTGACGTTGCAGTTATAAATACACTTGAGTTAGTGTAATCTCGTTTAACAATTCCGATAACTGGTAAATTGATCTCCTTGCGAATAGCTACAATATCTTCTATAGAGTTAGCACGTATACCTACTGCACCGCCTTGATAAGCAGCTAAAGCCATTTTTGACATAATGAACGAAGAATGTAAAGGTTCTTCAGGTAAAGCTTGGCAAGAAACGATTAATCCTTGTGGTAACATATCATTCACTCCGTAACATTTATATTTATAAATAGAATATATCGAGTTTGTGGTTATTTATACAATACTGTTGAATTGATTTACTCATATCATAACATTAAGAAAATTATTATCAATTTAAAATTATAAATTGAAAAATATTTTCATTTATAATAAATTAGATATAAGCTATTTAATTGAGTAAAGAGGATGATTGTAAAATGAAATTTGAAAATAGAGTTCAGCGTTGTCGTCATTTATTAACAAAAACAGATAAACGAATTATAGAATATATACAAAAGCATCCACTTGATGATAGTTTCTCAACAATTAATTCGTTGGCTTATGCAATTGAAACATCGCCAGCTACAATAACGCGTTTCAGTAACAAATTAAATTACGATAATTTTCAAGATATGAAGTTTAGTTTGCAACATGAAAAATCAGAGAAATCTGTAGAAAATGCACCATTAGTACAACTTATACATCGTTATCATCAAAATATCATTCAACAAACTGGAGAGTTTATTTCTGAGGAAAAAATTAAACGCTTAGCACATAATTTAAAAACATGTAGACAGGTGAATTTCGCAGGTTTAGGGAGTTCAGGTTTAACAGCAAGTGAATTTTATTATCGTGCCATGCGTATGGGGATAAAAGGTTTAGTATCCACAGATGCTCATCAAATGAAGATTTCTGCGTCATTATTATCATCGAATGATATGTTTGTAGCAATTTCAAATAGTGGTGAAACAAGTGAGCTTATCGATGCGGCTAAAATAGCACGAAATCAAGGCGCTTATGTTGTTGTAATTACTAATTTTGAAGGAAGCACAATTACTAAAAATGCAGATTTAGTGCTGATTACGTCTGCGCAGTCCAATAATAATGATACAAGATTTATTAATTCACAAATTGCAACTCACTTTTTATTAGATCTTGTGAGTTACATTCTTCTTGGAGATCCTTACATGCATAAACTCTATCAACAAACACGTCAAGTTGTGCTAAACCATGGGAGCAAATAAATAAGAGGACTAGAATGCGTAGTCCTCCATGTTTATAACTACTATTGTATTGCACCGTACAAAGCTGCATTATTACCACTTCGAGTCGTCTGAAGACGTGCTATTCCATAATGAGGCGGAAGGTAATAATGAATTTTAGGCTTAATATATTTTAATAGTGTATCTTTTTGAGAAGAGATACCTCCACCAATCAAGATAAGTTCAGGATCATAGATAATTTGTAATTGAGCGATACCTTCAGCTACTGAATGGCTCCACTCTTCTAAAATATTGATTGCTACAGTGTCATTTTCTTCAGCTAATTCAAATAATTTTGGTACGTTAGTGTCATACTTAAAGTGATGTAATAGCATTAAACCTTTTAGCGCTGAAGTTGAAGCTCTTTGTTCAAATGTTTTGTCATCGGAAGAACGATAAAGCAAATAACCAATTTCATTTGCTCGATGACGTGCACCTTGATAGATTCCAATAGATTTATTATAAAATGCACCGCCAATTCCTGTTCCTAAAGTAAGACAAAAGATGTTATTTTCTTCATAATTATGCAAAGAAAGCTCCCCAAGTAATGCTGCATCTACATCGTTGTAAACAGTTATATTTGAGGACAATTCCTTGAAAACATTTAAAAAATTTGTACCATCAAAATTTTGAATAGTTGGTCCAGTGTAAACAATTTCTCCACGAGTTGAATCTACAACGCCAGCACTTGAGATACCAATGTGAGGATTTTTAAGCTGATATTTTTTTATAAATGCATCAATGATTAAGTATATTTCGTTCGTTATTAAAATGTGAATATTGTCTGGAGTAGCAATTGTTTTATAATCAATAATGTTTAATTCATTGTTAATTACTGCAAGTTTTATATTAGTGCCCCCGATATCAACTGCAATTTTATACATATAAAAAACCTCCTTAGTTTTCTTTATAACTACTATAAATCATTTTTAGTACTCTAGTTTTAATTTGAAAATTATTTTCATCAAATTTAGAATTATTTGTTAATATTTTTCATATAGTATTGTATAAAAATATGATAGCGTTTACAATTCGAAATATAAATAGAATATATTGCTGTTGAATTAATAATAAAATTATAAAAAATTCAGATCATATATTGGAGGATTTCGAATGGAAGAACAATTAAAAGGATTATATGCAGCGTTACTTGTCCCATTTGATGAAAATGGTCAAGTTAAAGAAGAGGGATTAAAACAAATCGCAAAGAATGCAATAGAAGTTGAACAATTAGACGGTTTATATGTAAATGGAAGTTCTGGAGAAAATTTCTTAATTAGTAAAGAACAAAAGAAACAAATCTTTAAAGTTGTAAAAGAAGCGGTTGGAAATGATGTGAAATTAATTGCTCAAGTAGGCTCACTAGATTTAAATGAGGCCATTGAACTTGGAAAGTATGCCACAGATTTAGGATATGACGCATTATCAGCAGTAACACCATTCTATTATCCGTTTTCTTTTGAAGAGATTAAGCAATATTACTTCGATATTATTGAAGCAACGCAAAATAAAATGATAATTTATGCCATCCCAGATTTGACTGGTGTAAATATTAGTATCAACCAATTTAAAGAATTGTTTAATAATGAAAAAATTGTAGGAGTAAAATATACTGCGCCAAATTTCTTCTTACTTGAAAGAATTAGAAAAGCATTTCCAGATAAGTTGATTTTGTCAGGATTTGATGAAATGTTAGTTCAAGCAGTTATTTCTGGAGTAGATGGTGCAATTGGTTCTACATATAATGTGAATGGCCGTCGTGCACGTCAAATTTATGACTTAGCTCGTGAAGGTAAAATTGAAGAAGCTTATAAAATTCAACACGATACTAATAATATTATTGAAACAGTTTTAAGCATGGGTATTTACCCTACTTTAAAAGAAATATTAAAAACACGAGGCATCGATGGTGGAGTACCTAAACGTCCATTTTCACCATTTAATGAAGCAAATCGTAAAGAATTAAATCAATTAATTGAAACTTATAGCTTGTAATTACGACACAATTTAAACGACAGAATATAAACAAGGGGTGATCCTTATGCAACATATAGGATTTGGGTTATGGAATTGGATAGCAGTTATCGTCTATCTTGTAGCAATGTTATTAGTAGGTGCCTATTTTACTAAACGTGCAAGTCAAGATACTGATAGTTTCTTTAAAGCAAGCGGACGTTTACCATCGTGGGCAATTGGCTTTTCTATTTATGCGACTACATTAAGTGCAATTACGTTTATGTCTACACCTGAAAAAGCTTTTTTAACTGATTGGGCCTATATAGCAGGAAATATTGCAATTGTAGCAATCATTCCAATATTAATTGCTTTTTATGTTCCATTCTTTAAAAAATTACATGTAACTTCAGCTTATGAGTATTTAGAAGCACGATTTGGACCAAGTATACGTTTAATTGGATCATTATTATTTATTATTTTTCACTTAGGACGTATTGCAATCGTTATTTATTTACCAACTTTAGCAATAACTGCTGTATCTGATATTAATCCATACATTGTAGCAAGTTTAGTAGGTATTTTATGTATTTTATATACATTTTTAGGTGGATTCGAAGGAGTCGTTTGGAGCGATTTTATCCAAGGTGTCATTTTACTTGGTGGAGCACTGCTTATCATTATCATCGGTGCTTTTGAAATAAAAGGTGGATTTGGCACAATTGTACATGATGCTATTGCGAATAAAAAAATTCTTAGCGCAGATAATTGGAAACTTAACTCAGCAGCAGCGGCGATCCCAATTATTTTCCTGGGAAATATTTTTAATAATTTACATCAATATACAGCGAGCCAAGATGTAGTACAACGTTATCAAGCATCAGAATCTATGGAAGAAACCAAAAAATCATTATGGACAAATGGTGTCTTAGCACTAATTTCAGCGCCTATTTTCTATGGCATGGGTACGATGATGTATTCATTTTATCAGCATCAAGAAACATTGCCTAAAGGTTTTAATACATCATCAATTGTTCCATATTTTATTTTGACTGAAATGCCCCCATTTATTGGTGGATTACTTATTGCAGCAATATTCGCTGCAGCACAATCAACAATTTCATCAAGTTTAAATTCAATTTCAGCATGTACTTCTGAAGATATTAAACATCGCTTCTTTGGAAAAAGGGATGATAAATCAGAAGTGAAATTTGCTCGATTAATTATTGTGATAGCAGGTTTATTAAGCTATGGTATTTCGATGTATTTAATTGCAGCAGATTCTAATAATTTATGGGATTTATTCTTACTTATTACTGGATTATTTGGTGTGCCGTTAGCTGGAATATTTGCAGTTGGGATATTCACAAGACGTGCAAATACATTTGGTGTCATTGTCGGACTATTTGCAGGAGTAATTATCGCTTATTTACTTCATGGAATAGGTGGAGGAAACTCACCATTTTACGTATCAATTATTTCATTTTTAGTTGCTTTTATTTTAGGTTATATCGTAAGCTTGCTTGTACCATCTAAAAATGTAAAAGATATTACTGGTTTAACGATTTACGACAAAAATAAAGCTTCTACATATATATCTAAAATAGCAAAAAGAAATTGATTTTTAATATTAAGAGAGTAGGAAAATGAATTCATTGTCAATTCAATCTTACTCTTTTTTCTATGCTATGATAAATTTATATACATCACTTATATTGGAGAATAAAAATGAAAATAATAAAAATTGTTGGTATGTTTCTTTTAGCGATAATCATTATGGTTATTTCTCAAACGATTGCGCTATTATTTGATACATTGATACCATTTTATGGAATTGGAACAATTTTATCGAGTATCACTTATATTTTACTTACATTTTTCATCGTAAGATGGATAATTACTCATGTATTTAAAGAGGCGCTATCTTCATATCGAATGACAAAACCTGTATTTCATCCGATTTATTTGATTTTAGGTATTGCATTACCGTGCGTAGTATATGCGATTTACTTTATTTTTATACCGGGAGATTTTAAGATACATCATTTTAACTCAATCAGTAAGACGATACACGATTTGAGTTACATTATTTTTATGCAAGCTGCAGCTGGTGCTATTGTCGAGGAAATAGTGTGTCGAGGTCTTTTAATGGGCTATATTGAAAAGAAAACGAACATTCGAATAGCAATCGTTGTTACTTCACTGTTCTTTGGTGTGATTCATTTATTGAATGGTGCTCTAAATGTGACAAGTTTCCTTTTATTGTTAGCTAGTGGCACTTTAGTTGGTATGATGTTTGGTATAGCAACATATCGATTTAACACCATTTGGGCGAGTATCACCTTACATTTCTTTTGGAATGTCTTTCAAGTCGTTTATATCACTACAAAAGAAACTGACTATAACGTCTTTCAATATGTTTTACGTTTTAAAAATATGGTGCTTACGGGAGGACAGTTTGGTTTTGAAACATCTATCGTCTCTACCATAGGCTATACCATTGTGATTATTGTTCTGTTAATGTGCCGTACGCCATATAAAGGTAGCAACTTATAACGCATTCAAAAGTAGTTGTAATTGTTCTATACTTAAAGTAAAGATAAATAAACGTCGTTAAGGAGAAAAGTTATGAAAAAGATAGTGATAGTGACACTTATTCTCATATTATCTATTGGCTTAGTGGGATGTCATCGATTGTCTAAAGAGGAGAGTGACCCTTCGGACAATGCGAAAACACAAGAAGAACATTCAACAGAAGAAAATAAGAGTTCTGATGATCAAGATATCAGTCTAGAACCAGATACAAAAATACCGGATCATGTTTTTGAAAAAACATCAGTACGACATGTACAGATTTCTGAAAAAACGATTAAAAAAGATATTAAAACGTATAGTAACATTGATAAAAAAATCAATGATACGATGAATACATATAAAATGAAATTATATTCCAATCAAAAGTTATCTAACACAGAAGCGAACAAATTAAAAAAGCTTGTTCAATTAGAGAATGAGAATGATACAAATTTTGCACAATACATTCAAAATAATCAGATGCCAAATAATGATTATGTGATCTATACTGATAAAATAAGTCGTTATATTTCAACAGCCAATCGCATAGAGCAAAAAAGTTTAGAAATCTCATTAAAATCGGATGATGATACATCTATTTTTAATGATATTGAGCAAGTGAATAAAGATCAAGACATTGTAAATGATCAAGAAAAACAAGATATTGCCAATTTCTTGGAAGATAAAAATATTAAAACTGAAACATTTAATGAGGATTCAAATCATATTGATATAGATTGATCGAATGAATTAAAAAAGGAGTGGACCGACGAATTCAAAATGAATTCCGTTCCACTCCTTTTTTGGCGAAATAGTTGTCGACTTCATTTAACAGGTATCCTTTTTTAGCTAAACATTGCGATAAAGTAACTCACAATAATCACAATACCCGTTACACCATTATGAATCATATGAACCATCATACTATCTCTAACGTTATGACGACGATGATAAGCGAGATAGAACACCATCCCCATTATGATATACATTAAGACCGCAACCCAATTTGAAATACCATGTTGGGAAGCAAAAATAAGTGAGGATAAAATAAATGGTAACCAGAAACTGCTACGTTTAAATAGCGTTTCTTTAAAGATACCTCGATAAATTAATTCTTCTAAATAGGGAGCTACAAACGTAAGGGTGAGTGCAAATACTATGACAGGAAACGCTTGTCCAAGTTGATCGGGAGAAGGTTTCGCGCCTTGAAAGTTACCCAGTAATGCCTTATCATTTTCTGTCTGTGCTTGACCTGTTATTGCCATCATTAGAAAACTCATTCCAATGACAATAACGCGAAGTAATAGTGCCCATCCGATATTAATCATAATATCTTTGCGTTTAAACGGTTTAATTGGCTCATATGTATGCCGTTGATAATAACGTCTAACCAGCCAAATAACGACAGCGGCTAACAGCATAAATAATAATGTTGCTAGTGTTCCACTTGTAACATCCATTTTTGCAGAAAAATTAGTAATAAATAAAATAAGAACAATAGGAATCTGAGCAAGTAACATCCATCCTATAAAAATAAGAACATTTAAGAAGCGATTCCCTTTAGGATAATGTTCATCTTTTTTATGATAATGAGAGTCAAGATTTGAATCTGAATGCATACGTGTTTCTGTAATACCTTGTTGAGTCATGGTTGTATCACCTCTAATGTTTTTATTTGAACTACGTATACTGCAACTTGAACATAACATACTCTGATTTCAACCTACAACTTACTTTATAAAATATTTGAACTATTTATGAAAAGAGTGAGACAAAACTCGTTGTCCCACTCTTTATTTTGAATTAACCAATATTTAAATGTTTACCAGGTAAAGCTTTCAATAAATATGAATCATGTGTAATGATAATTAACTGTAAATGTTGAAATTCTCTTAACATTTGTAAGATGATATCTTCGTTCACCATATCTAAATTTGTTGTTGCTTCATCTAAAATCAAGACATCTGGTTCTACAAGCAAAGCTTTTGCTATCCATAGCCTTTGGAATTGGCCACCACTTAAAGTACTCACTTTTTTACCAAGTAATTGTGATTCTAACTTACATTGCGACATGACTTCTTTTATTCTGTCCTCATGTATAGCTTTAGGATAATGAAAATGAATTAAAGGTTGTTTTAATATCCAATGAACTGTTTTATTTGGATCAAGTGTACTCGAATGATATTGAGGCACATATTGGATATGTTTCATCCATTTGTGTTGTGAAATATGGCCAAGTTCTAAATCGTTATATATGAGTGTACCTTGATAATTTGAATCTAATCCTGCAATAATTTGAGCCAAAGTAGACTTTCCGCTTCCACTTACGCCACTTATCAATAAATGATCGTGTGTCTCTAATGTATAATTAAAATTTTTAAATATCTGTTTATTAGAAAAAGCTTTATTTAACTGTTTAATCTGTAACATATTGATATCTCCTATTAGCTAGTTCAATCAATTGCTTCGTGTAAGCATGCTGAGGATCACGTAAAATATCAGAAGCACGCCCTGTTTCTACAATGTTTCCGTTTAGCATGACACTGATATGTGTTGCATAGTTTAAGACTAAGTTTAAATCATGAGTTACAAATAGCACTGTCATATCATGTTCTGTCACTACATGATGCAGTAGAGCCATTAAACTATGACGATTGTGTTGATCTAGCGCACTAGTCGGTTCATCTGCAATTAAAAACTGTGCTTCTCTTACAATAGCCATGACAAGTGCAACTCGTTGTGCCATACCACCACTCAATTCAAAAGGATACTGATAATAAATGGATTCAGGTTGGTCCAATCCGAGATGTTTAAATTGACGTAATACAAATGCTTTTTGTTGATCACGTGTTAATGAAGATGACATAGAGTCAAACAATGCATCAAAGTGTCGCTTGATACGAACATTTTGGAAAAAATTGCGATTCGCATCTTGGAACATTGCATCCGTTTGCGTTAAATCGAGATGAATCTCACCACGATAGGTTAAATCATCTTCTTTCATATTCAGTACAGTACGTGTAAGTAAAGATTTACCACTCCCACTTTCTCCAATTAAACAATGAAAGCTTCCTTTTTCAATCTTTAAATGTATCTGTTTAAGTAATGGTTCATGTTTGTGATAAACAGATACATCATTGATATAAAGGACTGTATCTAATGTAGGTGACGACGATTGAGTATTTGACATATGAGTGCGAACCCTCCTAATAAGACACCTGGAAAGATAAATAACCAGGGCGCAGAATAGAAATAACTTTTACCGTCATGTAAAATGGCGCCTAATTCAGGAATAGGGGGTTTTACTCCTAAACCAATAAAGGCGAGACCGGAAATACTTAACATTAACTTACCAAAATCTGCAGTAACAAGTGCCATAATGTCACTGATGAGATGTGGCACAATGTGATGTATTGTAACTTGGAACTTCGACATCCCACTAAGTGGCGCAAATTTAACGAACGGTTGTGTCATCGTGTCACGTGCTAAATTTCTGAAATACCGCAAATAGCGACCGAGCCAGCCGATGATGAGTGCAAGACATAATCCTACTACAGAATTATTAATAAAACCAAGGACGACAAGCGCGATAATGATAGCTGGTAAAGCGATTAACATATCTGCAAGTGCCATAATGATAGAATCTAACCATTTACCTACTATAGCTGAAATAAGACCAATGATCAGTCCAAGCACGATTGTCCCTATCATAATGAATGCAGTAAGACCAAGTGTAATCAAGCTACCTACAAATAGTCGTGTTAGAAAATCTCTACCCAAATCATCCGTACCAAGTAAATGATGTAAACTTGGGGGACGTAATGCTTGAGATTGATGAATTTGATTTGCTTTATCATATAGGGCATAAGCGAGTACAGCTAAAATGATTATTGCAATAGGCCATATGAAATGTTTAATCTTCATACGTTACTCGCCCTCCTAACGTTTTCGACATATTCAAACGAGGGTCACTTTTTTCTAGTAAAATATCACCCAGGAAATTCAATATCATAATGATTGTAATCATCATCATTAGAATACCTAGAATGAGTGGATAATCCCGAAGATTAATACTAATAATAAGCAATTTTCCTAACCCTGAAATACTAAAAATGACTTCTAAAATAATGACTCGACTGAATAAACGAATAAAATTATTAATTGTAATCGTAAGTAATGGCGCTAAGATGTCTTTAACTTGTACGTAAATACGATCTTTTAATTTAAACTGACGTAATGAGGCAAGTTGGTATGCTTCCTTACGAAGTGTACGTTCAAATAGATGACTGCTGAGTAAAACCATATGACTCCCTTCAACTAGGACTAAAATAGCGATAGGTAGAATAAAGTATTCAAAGCTATAACTTCCAACAAATGGTAGAAGATGCCATTTCACACCGAAGTAGTAAATAAAAATAATGGCTAACCAATATTCTGGTAGTGATGTCACCACTTGAGACGCACGTAATATGAATGTAGACCACTTTTTCTTAGGATAATTCCCACAGAGATAGCCAATAATATAGCCAAGTGGAAATAAGATGATAGCTGAGATAAAAATAAGTTTCAAGGTAGGAGCAACGGCTTTAGCAATACGGTCAGTGACAGGCTCGCCGTTACTAAAGCTCGTGCCTAAATCGCCTGTAAATGCATGGCCTAACCATTGTAAATAACGAATAGGCAATGCTTGGCTTAATCCAAGTTTATCTTGAGCCATCTTAATTCGTTCATCTGTGATTTGTGCGACACCATGTTCATGTAGATATTGAATCGCTGGATTTCCAGTTGTATGTTCAAGTAGCACAAATAAGATAAACGAAATAATAATGAAATATAATATAAGTTTAAGTAAATGTTTAATCATACTAATCATGATGAGATACCTTCAATTTATCGTAATTAATGGGTGCATCCGTTTGTCCTGAGAATTCGAATTGCTTAATTTTAGGACTTGTAACAAACACTTCGTTTGGATAAGCAATTGGCACTTCAAGATACTGTTGATTGATGCGATGTGAGATGTGATTAAATGCACGTTGTTGATCATCCTTATTGGTAATGGTTGAGAAGCGGTTAAGCATTGTTGTTAGCTGAACATCGTTTGCGAACATACCGGGCTTATCTCCGTCTTGCTTAAAGCGTGCATTTAAAAAGTTATATGGCATGAGCGCATTCGTATAAGAACGATAGAAAATAAGATCATAATCTTTTCGGATAGTGAGTGTTTCATAATACGTTTGGGCATCTAAAACGTTAATATCCAAATGAATACCTACGTTTTTCAAATCTTGTTGCATAATTTCTGCTTTTGTTTTCCATTCAGGAAATTCATCAGTTTGTAGCGCTAATTTTAAAGAAAGGTCTCGTCCATTTTTTTCAAAGTAGCCCCGATCATTTTTTTTATAGCCTAATTGTTCTAATAAGCGTGTCGCTTGAGTAGGATTATATGAATGGGTGTGTTGATTTGTATCATTCACGAATTCTACGCCGTCTTGGAATAATCCTTTAAGCTGCTTATTTGATGATAAGTGATCAGTATTAATCGCTTTACTGATTACTTCGCGCATCTTTTTATTTTGAAGTAATGAGACCTCTGGATTAAAGGCCATGAACTGTGTTTCTGTACTTGGATATTGTTTTACCTTTAAATCTTGATTACGGTATGATTCCTTGATTTGTTGAGGAGTCAAATGTCCTAGAGATCCCCCAGTAATATCGATAGAGTGACTTTCAATCGCAAGATGTCGTGAATCGCTATCTTCAATAGTTTGAAATATTAAGTCGTAATCCAGTGGATGATGGTTGCGATAATATGGATTTGGTTTAAAAGACACAGTCTCATTTGTTGAATTTGCTACTTTGAATGGACCTGTACCAATCGCTTTTTCAAATTGACCTGTCGTTTTACCATCTTTGACGGCATTTGGACTCATGATACGAAGGGGGCGGACTTGTGATAACTCATTTAATACCTGATTAGATGGTGTTTTTAAATGAATGTCTACGGTATAGTTATCTTTAAGAGTGACCGATTTCAGTTTATCCAAGGTTTCCATAGGATTCGTTTTATCGGTTGCTTTCGCACGTTCAATTGAAAATTTGACTGCTTTTGCGTTAAAAGTTGACCCATCATTAAATTTAATGTTGTGTTTTAAATGGAATGTATAATCTTTTCCGTTATTAGAGACTTTCCAAGATTTAGCCAAACCAGGCTCAATCTTTCCATTTTCTCCATATGTAACAAGAGGTTGGTATATTGCACTGTAGACAGGCATCGGAACATCAAACGCTTGTGCATCTAACTGGCTCGGGTTAAATTCTCGTGCAAGAGATACTTTCACCTCTTTGTGTTGATGATGATCATGTGTACATCCAGTTAATAGGAGAGACGCACACATCATGAATGACAAAAGCAGATGCTTTCTCAAATTTAAAACCTCTTTCAATTTATATTTGTCACTTATTAATAATACACGGTAATATTTATTTTGAAAATAAAAAACGTCTACAAAATTATATATTTTGTAGATAAAAAGAATCGTTTTAATTATAGAATTTGTATCTTATATATCACTAATTATCTTATTTTCTAATGTGTTTCTCCTAAAGCTACTTTAACATCAGGGTGGTCTGAAATCGCATTGATTGCTGCTGTAAGTCCTTTTGTAATCGTATCTAAAGACATCGAAGGTGTATTAGGTTTATCTATGACTTGTTCTGGAATAAAGGGCACATGGATAAAGCCAAATCGTAAGTTAGGATAATACTTATCTGCAAGGTAGCCTAATTGATAAAGCACATGATTGCAGACAAATGTGCCTGCGGTATTCGATAAACTTGCTGGAACACCCGCTTTTTTAATCGCTTCTGTCATTGATTTTATAGGAAGATTTGAAAAGTAGGCTGGTGCACTATCTGGATGAATGACAACATCAATGGGTTGATTTCCTTTATTATCCGCAATACGTGCATCATCAATATTAATGCCTACACGTTCAGGTGTAATATTGAAACGTCCCCCTGCTTGTCCAATCGATAATACCACGTCGTAATGATGATGTTCTAATTCATGTTGAATCACATCTTTTGATTTGTGAAATACAGTTGGGATTTCTAATGTTGTAATGGTATGTGCCCCAATAGTAGGATCCAGTTGTCTAACCGCTTCTAATGCCGGATTTACCTTTTCTCCGCCAAACGGATCAAATGCAGTAACTAAAATATTCATAAGAAAACATCTCCTTTAATTTTTTATAGTTTAATACGTAAAGTATAAACACTTATTTACATCATTAAACAGATGATGATATAAGGCAACGTAAAAGATATATGAACAGTTTGTGAATCATTTAAAATTAAGAATAAAATTAAACTAGAAGGGTAAAATAATTACGTAAAAGGAGTGGTATTATGACAAAAACAGCAGTCATTACAGGTTCAGCAGCAGGATTAGGAAAAGGAATTGCTCAACGTTTAGCCAATGATGGATTTAATATTGTGATTCAAGATATTAATCAAAAAGCTCTAGAAAAAACAGAACAAGAATTTAAAGAGAATGGATATAACGTGGTAGCATTTCATAGTGATGTTTCTAAGAAAAAAGAGCAAGAAGAATTGGTTCAATTTGCAGTGGCAGAATTTGGTCAAATTGATGTATTTGTAAATAATGCTGGTGTAGATGCGGTATCACCTATTTTAGATATTACAGAAGATGAATTGGATAAATTATTCCATATAAATGTATATGGCACGTTATTTGGAATTCAAGCGGCAGCAAAACAGTTTATTAAGCAAAATAGTAAAGGTAAAATCATTAACGCATGCAGTATTGCAGGACATGAATCTTATGAGGTATTAGGTACATACTGTGCTACTAAACATTCAGTACGTTCTCTCACTCAAACTGCAGCGAAAGAATTAGCTGAAAAAGGTATTACGGTGAATGCTTATTGTCCTGGAGTTGCTAAAACTGAAATGTGGGATCGTATTGATGCTGAAATGGTTAAACTAGACAGTAATCTAAAACCAGGTGAAGCATTTGAACAGTTCTCATCAGCAATTAAACTCGGACGTTATCAAGAACCACAAGATGTGGCTTCTTTAGTGTCATTCTTAGCATCATCAGATTCAGATTATATTACTGGACAAGCCATTTTAACTGATGGTGGACTAGTTTATAGATAAAATAAAGAATGATAAAAGTGAAAAAATAATAAGCCTCTCTTACACTTTGATGTAAGAGAGGTACTTTATTAGATTTAAAAATATGTTATCCGTTCACTTTTTCAGTATACAATCCTTTATTCTTTCTCGAAAAGACTACCAAATCGTCACGATTTATTAAGTCATCGGTGAGTTGTAATTCTGTAATGGTATTAGAGTCATAATATTTAATATAGAGTGTTTTTGTCGTTAAATTAAAGACAGTTTGATATAACGTATAATAAAATCCATTGTCAGAAGGGCGAACAGCGCCTTTTGGTACACTCACATGGTCTAAAATTCTAAATGCATCTAAGATAGGATGATCATCGCTATCTGGTAATAAGTGATGAACAAGATAAGCTGCGCGAACAAAACGTTCGCCAGATGTATACCCTCCAGGTAAACCGAATGTGCCATTCATATTCCCTAAGTTAAATTGTTTTGAAAATGTATTATCAATTTTATATGGTGTCACATGCATATAGTGTTTCAAATTTTCATAATGCCAATTTAAATCTGGGTTATTTGTGAGTACGCCAATTGGATTATCAATCACTACGATACGTCCTTCAACAAATGTCACTTCCACAGTTCTGCCTGTCGCATCAGATAAATGATAATGTAATGGAGGAACTTCGTTAATATCACTATATGAATAGGCTACAACGTTAACATGTTTCGCATTTTCAATAAGTTCTTCAATATTTCTGTTATAGCCGAGCGCCCACACAAGGACTTCTGTTTGCGAAATATTGATATAGCCGTCACGAATGTCTGTCGCATATGACGCATATCCACGATCGTATTGATTTGACATGGCAAGTCCATGTTCATTGACGCCATCTCCAAAAACAAAACCTTCCATATCAGAACCAGCACCTGCAAAGGCATATAACGTTTTCCCTTTATAGTCGACATGCGATTTAAAGGAGTATCCTCGAGGTTGAACTGCAGGAAAGCCATTCAAAGGGTAATCGTAATCCATCGTTCTTCCAAAAATAACATCTCCATTGCTGGCTCGAAATGTAATGCCTGTACACATATCGTCGTCTCCTCGTAAATTAATTTTTAATCGCTATTTTAAAATATAAACCTAAAATAAATGTTAACACATAAGCAACGCCACTAATTACATATGCCCACATCACTCCTTGATTATCTACAACAAGTGAAATACCTAAAGTACCAAGTGAGAAAAATACACTGCTTAATAAATTATTCAGTATATAGGTGGAGGTCAGGATTTCTTTTGGTACTTCACGTTGTACAACTGAGTTTAAAGAAATATAGCGTGAATCTTCGAAAATCCCCATTAATAATGAAATTAGTAAAGCAAGTAACACAGATTTATGTAGGATAAAGCTGACATTAATAAACGCTAATATGAGCGGAATGTAAATAATAACAGGGTAACTTATTTTTGTGAAAAATTGATCTTTACCATTTATCCATAATCCAGCAATAATCGTCCCACTAAAGAAGGCAGCATTGATGAGTCCAAACCAAAAATCATCGACATGTAAAAATGTTCTCGTATATGTAAGAATAATTGCAGCAACCCAAATGGATGTTGCGACAGATTCGAAAATTGTAGATAGATTTAGATATAAACTCAGTTTATTGAAATAGTTATGACGTAATACAGTTTTAAAGCTATTTAATATATTTTCTTTTTCATTATTATAAATATGCCGTTCTGAAAGTTGAATAATAAAGAAGTAGGATAGGATTTCTAGTACAAGCGCAAATAAAAATAAATATTTAGCGCCAATCAGGCTCATCAGAAATCCACCTAATGTCCATGTCGACAATTGAACAATGCTACTCATCATATTCATTAAAGCGTTTGCCGACGTTATGTATTCTTTCTTTTCAATAAAAGGAATCATCGCATTCTTAATTGGATTGGTAAAGCCATCAAATAGAGCATTTATAAATAGTAGAATAAAAATAAATATTGGAGATTCCTCGAATATAAGTAGACTTGCGATGATGGATAGACTCACAAGTTTAAGCCCTTGGAAAATCCACAATACTTGTTTTTGAGTAAAATACTGATAAATATAATTTGAAATAAAGCTACTAACAAAGAGTCCGGAAGTAAAAATAATTGGAATCATAGAAGCGGCAGTCGTTTTTGAGGTTATACTATATACTACCGAAATTAAGCCGACAACGATTAACACGTCTCCAGTATTTGCGAATAGCTGACTATAAAAAAGATGGAAGTAATCTTTACTGTGCTTCTTCATAACAATCACCTTATGTAAGTTTCAATTTAAGTTATTATAGCACAGTAAGTATGTAAAAGTACCCTTTAAAAGTAGGTTGATACTTATAAAGGGTACATATCATTATGCGTGAATATGTTCAGGAACATCTTTAAAGTTCTCTAAACGACGATTCCATTCCTCATCACTAATATGGTGTTTTGCAACGTAGCGATTACGTTTATGTTTAGCACAGTCATATGAACATGCGCCAAGATATTTTGCTTCATTTTCTTCGGATACTAAAATTTGTTTATTGCATTCTGGATTTGCACAGTTAATATAACGTTCGCATGGTGTGCCATCAAAGTGTTCTTTACCAATCACTGTTTTGTCTACATGGTTAACATCGACACTAATACGTTCATCGAAGACGTACATTTTGCCATCCCAGTACTCACCTTTTGTTTCTGGGTCTTTACCATACGTAGCAATACCGCCATGTAATTGTCCTACATTTTCAAAGCCTTCTTTTACAAGCCAGCCTGAGAATTTTTCACAACGGATACCACCCGTACAATAAGTCACAATGTTTTTACCGTCTAATTTTTCTTTATTTTCACGAATCCAATCTGGTAAATCTCTGAAGCGTGTAATATCTGGACGAATGGCACCGCGGAAATGACCTAAGTCAAATTCATAATCATTACGTGCGTCTAAAATAACAGTGTCATCATCTTCTAATGCAGCTTTAAACTCACTAGGTGAGTAATATTTACCAGTTGTCACACGTGGATCAACATCATCTTCTAATCCTAAAGCAACAATTTCTTTTCTAGGACGTACATGCATTTTTTTGAATGCATGGCCCTCAGTTTCATCAATTTTGAAAGTCATATCTTTAAAACGTTCATCTGCATGCATATGTTCAATATATTTATCTGTATCTTCTTTTGTACCAGATAATGTACCGTTGATACCTTCTGTAGATACTAAGATTCTACCTTTTAAGTTATGTTCTTTACAAAATGCTAAATGTTCAGTAGCAAATGTGTCAGGGTCATCAATTGTTGTATATTTGTAATACAATAACACTCTATAATCCATTTTCTGATTCTCCTCTAAAAGTTAATTTATCTGTATGTTAAACGTATCTAAATTGTTATTTATATAAAAATCGACATTATAATATTTTAACAAAATTATAACTTCTTTCAATATTTGCGCTCATAAATCAGTCAATTGACCTATACAAGGAGAATCATTTTACTTATTGAAATCGATTACATATAGTAAGCTTAAGTTTAGAATGTTTCAAGCGTATAATAAACTATGTAAATGAATGACATAAGGAGGCTTATTTAATATGTTGGATAATAAATTACCTAAATTAACGTATAGTGGTAAATCTAAAAGTGTAGTTCCTATTGTTTCTGAAAGTGAATTACAAACAGTTACAGCTGAACCATGGTTAGAAATTTCAGATGAAGGACTTCAACTTGAAGGACTTATTTTTGATAGAGAACATAACTTATTTTTATGTGAAGTATTTGGTGGAAAGATTTTCAAAGTTAATCTACCAAGCAAAGATATTTCTGTAGCGTTTCAATCAGAAAAACAAAATCCAGCTGCAGTAAAAATTCATAAAGATGGACGATTGTTTACATGTTACTTAGGTGACTTTGAATCTACAGGTGGTATTTTCGCAACAGATGAACATGGAGAACACTTTGAAGACATTATTTCAGACATCAATACAGATTATTGTATTGATGATATGGTATTTGATAGTAAAGGTGGTTTTTATTTCACCGACTTTAGAGGGTATTCAACGAATCCTAAAGGTGGCGTCTACTACGTTTCTCCTGATTTTAAAACGGTGACACCCGTGATACAAAATATTTCTGTTGCTAATGGTATCGCACTTAGTACTGATGAAAAAGTACTGTGGATAACTGAAACAACGACGAATCGCCTTCACCGTATTCAATTAGAAGATGATGGTGTGACTATTGCACCGTTTGGAGCAACCATACCGTATTATTTTACTGGTCATGAAGGACCTGATTCTGTTTGTATTGATAGTGATGACAACTTATATGTTGCAATGTATGGACAAGGCCGAGTTCTTGTCTTTAATAAAAGAGGGTATCCTATTGGTCAAATCTTGATGCCAGGTCGTGATGAAGGGAAAATGTTGCGTTCTACGCATCCGCAATTTATTCCAGGTACAAATCAATTGTTAATATGTACCAATGATATTGAGAATAATTCAGAAGGTGGATCAATGATTTATACAGTAGAAGGTTTCGCTAAAGGACATGAAAGCTATCAATTTCAATCGTAAATAGCTATAAATTACAATTAAAAACATCCTTACTTATCGTAGTGAGGGTGTTTTTGAATTGTATTATTGTAGATAGGATTTTAATTAAAAAAAGATAAGTATCATGTGAAACATAAATAGATATCGATTATACTAAAGAAAAGAATAGGACATACATCATGTATGAGAGGAGTATTGGATGAAAGACAATTGGATAACACATAAAGCAGATAGTCTCGTAGGAACATTCTATGACCAACAATCATATCAATTTCAACAAGAAGGGTTTGAAACGACACTTTCCTTTGGAACAGCAGGTATTCGTGGTCAATTTGGTTTAGGACCAGGACGTTTAAATCGATATACCATTCAACGTCTAGCTTTAGGAATTGCATATTATTTACAAGATAATATGACACAACCTTCCATTGTCATTCATTATGACATTCGTCATTTATCAGCTGAATTTGCAGACATTATCGCACATATTTTAGCAACACATCATATAAAAGTGTATTTATCAGATACATATCAAACAACGCCTCAATTATCCTATGCAGTGAGGTTTCTTCAAACATCTGCAGGCATTATGATTACAGCCAGTCACAATCCTAAAGACTATAATGGCATTAAAGTGTATGGTGCTGATGGAGCACAGCTCGATGATATCGCCTCACTTGAAGTGGCTAATTATATTGAGCAATTAGATGATCCACTTCATTTAGAAATTGAATTAAATGAGGCGTTAATTAAAGAAAATATTTTACCCTTACCAGAAGAGATTAATAAATACTACTTTTCGGAAATTAGCCAATTGATTGGTGACATACCCCCATCAAACTTAAATGTGGTGTATACGAGTTTGCATGGTACAGGAACACCTATTATTCCGAAGGTGCTAAGCCACCTTCACTTTAATAACATTGAACTTGTTGACGCACAATGTAAAATTGATCCTGATTTTAGTTCTGTAAAAAGCGCCAATCCAGAAGAACATGAAGCGTTTGATTTAGCTATCAAACAAGCCCAATACTCTAAAGCTGATTTAATCATTGCGACAGATCCTGATGTGGATCGAATGGGATTCGTTGAACGAGATCATGATGGTCATATTCACTATTTTAATGGTAGTGAGATTGGTGCGTTAATGATTAAATATTTAGTTGATCATACGACGCTTCCTAAATATCCAGTCATGATTCAATCCATTGTAAGTGGTGAACTAGGAAAACGTTTCGCAAAGCAACATGGAGTCACTGTGAAGGAAGTCTTAATTGGTTTTAAATTTATTGCCAAGGCCATTCGCGAATTAAATAACGATGAAGCGTTTATCTTTGCTTACGAGGAAAGTTATGGTTATCTTGCGGGAGATTTTGTGAGAGATAAAGATGCCATTCAAATTGTGCCACTTGTGATCAAATATGCGTCAATTTTAAAAAATGAAGGTAAAACCTTACGCGATGCATTAACTGACATTTACGAAGAAATAGGATATTATTGTGACCAACCTATATCTAAAGTATTTGAAGGGCAAAAAGGTCAACAAGAGATTGCAACGTTAATGGAACATCTTCGTCAACACATTCCAGATACGTTGGGCGGATTAAAAGTGATAGCAGTTGAAGACTATCAAAGTCAAAAGAGAATCAATAAACGGGATGATAAAATTGAAACGATATCTCTGCCAAAGTCAAATGTGATTCGGTTGATCTTTGATGAGGGATTTGTTGCATTACGTCCTTCAGGAACAGAGCCTAAACTCAAATTCTATCTTTCACTTAATGTTGACGATTTCGAACAAGTTTCGCATGATATCTATCAATATATATTTAATGATAATAAATAAAATAGAAAAATAAGTATAAAAAAATAACACCTTATATCGAGTCTTTATACTCATGATATAAGGTGTATTTTAATTAATATTTTCTTAAAAAGTCGAGTTGACGATGATACAATTTATCAGCAATATAAGCTTGGACGCGTGTAAGCACTTCTTCAATTTCTTGTGTCAGATTAGATAATACACGTACTGTAAAACCATGTGTAGGTAATTGCGTAATACCAATACGGCAATCGTATTGCTTTGTATAATCTTTAATTTCATCATACACATCTTCAATGAATTTTTGCGTTATATTAGGGTGTATACAATAAGCCGAACCAAGATGTGTATAGTTTTCCATATAGCCAATCGAACTCATTTTTGTTTCACTTGGGTGCATGCGTAAATTATCGTAGGTGATAAGCACATCATCTACATAAATTTCATTAATTAAATGCATGTAGTCGTAAGTGAATGGTGTGTCTTTTTCAGAATAGCCTGGGGTTAAAATATCGGTATAGAACATTGATGCACTTTTATCTAAATTAAAGACGTTATGTTGGAAAAACTTTGCTCTTTCATAAGCAATAATAGGATCTCCTACATATTCCATATAACCATCTTTTGCTATATTGAATGTTTGGTATTGTTTCACGCAATCGTTTAACGTCTTATATATTTTAGTTGCACCTTGAGAGGTCAAAGTGACTTTAGCATCTTCTTCAACATTAATATCCATACGATAACGATCGCCATCTAAATAACCACCGCCAACATTTACGATATAAAATGTTGGAATCGTAGAAAAATTTAAATAAATTGGACGAATAACCTTTAACGCTTTTTCGAAAAAGATATTACGGGCAACAGAACGCTCACCATTATTAAAAACAGTGAGATTCAATTGTCCAGTCCAAGAAGGTTTTGAATCGAATTGATGTTGTACCATTAAGCTAATCCTTTAAGTAATGCATCGCGTTCAATCCATTCAATGACATTATCTAAACCCTCGTCGGTTTTTAAATTTGTAAATGTGAAGGGACGATTGCCACGAAATGTTTTAGTATCTTCTGCCATTTGGTCAAGTGATGCACCAACAAATTCTGCTAAATCTGTTTTATTAATGATAAAGTAATCAGATTTAATCATACCTTGTCCACCTTTACGTGGAATTTTTTCACCTTGAGCTACATCGATGATATAAATAGAGAAATCTACTAATTCAGGACTGAAAGTAGCAGCTAAGTTATCGCCACCTGATTCGATGAAAATAAGTTCAATATCCTCATGACGATCTAATAATTCATCGATTGCAGCAAAGTTCATTGATGCATCTTCACGAATTGCTGTATGTGGACAGCCACCCGTTTCCACACCGATAATTCTATCTTCTGGTAAAACACCAGTATTCACTAAGATTTTTTGGTCTTCTTTTGTGTAAATATCGTTTGTAATCACGCCAATACTCATATCTTTTGATAGACGACGTACAAGTTTTTCAATTAATTGTGTTTTACCTGCACCTACAGGACCGCCTACACCAATTTTAATTGGATTTGCCATGTATATTACCTCCTATGAAATAAAGATTCTCACGTTTACGTTTTCATGCTCCATTTGATTCAGTTCTAAGCCAGGAGCTGTTAAACCGAAATCTTCTTCGCTTAATGTGAGAATGTGTTGTCGTGTCCGTTCGATATGTGGAATCATCTCCGTCACAACTTGTTGTCCTATTGTTTGACCTAAGGGAATTGCACGTACTGCATTTTGCGTTAAACTGGAAACATTCTGATATAGATAGTAATCAATAATCGTTTCAATATCGACGCCTAAATAATGTCCTAGCATTGTAAAACAAATAGCTGGATGCAGTTTTGCACGTTTATCTTTCATTTGTTGATGATACCAATTAATCCATGGACTATCATAAAGTTCTATAGCAAGTTTTACCATACGTGTACCCATTTGTTTAGTACCTACACGTGTTTCTCTTGGTAAACTTTGGACATAAATTAATTGATCAAGGTGTAATACTTTTTCTGTATCACCATTATTTAAAGCGTTATAAACTAAACGCATTGCAAGGCCATCTGAATAGGTTAACTGCTCATTTAGAAAGAGTTCTAACCATTCTCTAAATGATGTAGCATCATGAACTGTCTGACGTTGAATATACGTTTCTAGTCCAAATGAATGACTAAATGCGCCAGTAGGGAATTGTGAATCACAGAACTGAAATAGTCGTAAATGTGAATGATTAATCATGTGAGTGACCTATATGTCTGAAGGCTTTATTCACTTTTCGATCTTCATGGCTATAGGGAATACCTAGCGTTTTTAATAAATCTTCTACTAGGTAGTCATATTGTACAAGCATTTCAGTTTCTGTGAATTGCGCAGGTAAATGACGATTACCTAATTGATGCGCAATATCTCCCATTTCTTGTATGTTACGCGGCTTAATGACAAGTAAATCTTCCGAGTTTACATCTACTACAATCATATTGTTGTCATCTTGATATAAAATATCGCCATATTGTAAATCGATAGGTTGTTTTAAACGAATACCGATTTCATTACCGTGATCTGTTGTGACACGTTGAATACGTTTAACCAGATCAGAGTTTTCAAGATATACTTTTTCTACATGCTTTTGTTTTTCCTCTGCAGAAAGGTTAGCGATATTGCCTTGAATGTCTTCTACTATCATCTGAGTACCTCCTAGAATAAGAAGTATCTTTGTGCTAATGGTAATTCAGTTGCTGGTTCACTTGTGATTTTTTCACCATCTACAAATACTTCATATGTTTGTGGATCAACATCTAATTTAGGTGTTGCATCGTTATTTTTCATATCTTTTTTAGTAAGATTACGGATACCATGGACTGGTCGAACCATACGTTCTAAGTTTAGTTGGTTATAAATACCATTTTCGTATGCTGTTTTAGAAACGAATGTAATCGCAGTGTGTTGTTTATTTGCACCATATTGACCATACATTTTACGATATTTCATAGGCTCTGATGTTGGAATAGAAGCATTTGCATCACCATTCACAGCTGAGTTAATCAATCCACCTTTAACAACAAGTTCAGGTTTTATACCGAAGAAAGCTGGATTCCATAGAACTAAGTCAGCTAATTTACCTTTTTCGATTGATCCAACATAGTCAGAAATACCATGTGTAATCGCAGGGTTAATTGTATATTTTGCGATATAACGTTTAATACGATTGTTATCGTTATAGTCAGTATCACCTTCTAGAGCACCACGTTGTTCTTTCATACGATGAGCTACTTGCCATGTACGTGTAATGACTTCACCCACACGTCCCATAGCTTGAGAGTCAGAACTTACCATGCTAAATACACCCATATCTTGTAATACGTCTTCAGCTGCAATCGTTTCTTTACGAATACGTGAGTCTGCGAAAGCAATATCTTCAGGGATAGATGCATTTAAATGGTGTGTAATCATAACCATATCTAAATGTTCATCTACAGTATTATGTGTGTAAGGTAATGTTGGGTTTGTAGATGAAGGTAAAATATTCGGATACGATGCAGATTTAATTAAATCTGGCGCATGTCCACCGCCAGCACCTTCTGTATGGTACATGTGTAAAACACGGTCTTTTACAGCGGCCATTGTATCTTCCATGAACCCTGCTTCATTTAATGTATCAGCATGTAGAGCAATTTGTACATCAAATTCATCTGCTACATCCAATGCATGACTTAACGCTGAAGGAGTTGCACCCCAGTCTTCATGTACTTTTAAACCGATCACACCAGCATGAATTTGTTCAATTAATGCAGTGTGGTTTACAGCTTGTCCTTTACCAGTGAAACCAACATTAATTGGTAAATCTTCAGCAGCTTCTAGCATACGATGGATATGCCAAGGTCCAGGTGTAACGGTTGTAGCTTTTGCACCTTCTGATGCACCCGTACCACCACCGATATGTGTTGTCACACCACTTTCAAGCGCAACTTCTGCTTGTTCGGGGTTAATAAAGTGAACATGTGTATCGATACCACCAGCTGTTACGATTTTACCTTCAGCAGAGATAATATCAGTTGTTGAACCAATAATAATATCTACGTTATCCATGATATCAGGGTTACCTGCTTTACCAATGGCAAAGATATAACCATTTTTAACACCGATATCTGCTTTAACAATTTTGTCATAATCTATAATTAATGCATTTGTTAATACTAAGTCAGCCACTTTGCGGTCATCACGTGTAACGTTAGGGTTTTGAGCCATGCCATCACGAATAGATTTACCGCCACCAAACGTTGCTTCTTCACCGTAATTTGCATAATCTTTTTCAACAGTTGCAAATAAGTTAGTGTCACCTAGTCGTACTGCATCGCCAACAGTTGGACCATATAAACTTGTATACTGAGATTGAGTCATTTTAAAGCTCATTACTGTTTACCTCCCATTTTGTTCACATTTTTTTCGCCATTATCACCTTTTGGCGCAGCATATTCATCATTTTCACCAGTTGGACGATAAACGCGATCTTCGTCAATTTCACCGTTAACTAAACCTCTGAAACCATAAATTTTACGGTTACCAGCATATTCAACGAGTTGAACTTTTTTCTCATCACCAGGTTCAAAACGAACAGCAGCACCAGCAGGAATATCTAAGTGTTTCCCATATGCTTTTTCTCGATCAAATTTTAAACCTTCATTGGCTTCAAAGAAATGGAAATGTGAACCAACTTGAATTGGACGGTCTCCAGTATTTTTAACATTGATCACTGTTTCAAAATGACCTTGATTAATTTCAACTTCTGTATTTTTTATTTTAATTTCACCAGGTTTCATTTAAAAATCCTCCTTACACGATTGGATGATGAATAGTGATTAATTTAGTTCCATCTGGGAATGTTGCTTCAATTTCAATATCAGTCAACATGCTATCAACGCCTTCCATGACATCATCTTTATTTAAAATTTGTTTACCGTAACTCATTAAATCAGCTACAGTTTTACCATCACGTGCACCTTCTAGTAATTCATCACTAATAAGTGCTAATGCTTCTGGATAATTTAATTTTAAGCCACGTGCTTTACGTCGACGCGCTACTTCAGCAGCTACCACGATCATTAATTTATCTTGTTCCCGTTGAGTAAAATGCACTGTTATACCTTCTTTCTTTTAAAAATAAGTACTGCAACATTAATCATAAAACTGTAGAATATTTTTAACAAGTAATTTATCTTTTAAATTTATTTAAAATCACTTTTTAAATTAAATTTGTATATATTTTTAATGTTACAAAAGTGTTTAAAAGGTATAATAATTAGAAAGGAAATGAATAAAATAATAAAGGTGAGTTTATGAAATATGTAGAGATTTTCTTAAAAAATATTGCTCAAGTCGTATTTATGAATAATAAATGGTCAGGGCTGTGTATTCTTATAGGATTATTTATTGCAAATTGGAAAGTTGGATTAGGGGCAGCAGTGGGAAGTCTCATTGCACTTGTTCTAGCGCCGTACTTTAATTATAGTGAGGATGAAATCCATGATGGATTAGCTGGATACAATTCAGTATTAACAGCAATCGGGTTAGCATTATTCTTAGAAGTATCTTTAATGAACTGGATTGTACTTATTGTGGCGACCACTCTTACTTTACCAGTTGGAGCTGCAATCCGAGAAATTTTAAAACCATATGGTCTACCCATGTTAACTTTTCCATTTGTCTTTATGACTTGGTTAATTTTAGCAATGGGCATGCAATTTTCAAAAATGCATATCACAATAGATATTTTGCCTACTAAAATTAAACATCCAGACATCAGTCATTCACATGTGAATTTTATTAGCGGTATGATTACAAACTTTAGTGAAATTTTCTTAGTGACATCAATGATGGGTAGTCTGTTAATTATTATTGGCATTTTTATTGGTTCAGTAAAAGGCGGTATCTATGCGATAGTATCAAGTATTTTAGCAGTGATATGTATCACATTACTAGGTGGAGACTATCCCACTATTACTGATGGATTGTACGGCTATAACTCAATATTAACGGGTATTGCGTTGGGTGCGACGTTTAAAACAAAATTCAATTCGATTCTTGCAGTGATTACTGGTTTATTATTAACAGTAGTGATGCATGGTGCATTAGCTACAACATTAGCCCCAATTGGTCTTCCTATTTTCACCGCTCCATTTATTTTTGCAACGTGGCTTGTGATGTTTGCAGGTAAAGAGCAGCATGAAGTTAAAAGTTAGAACATATTAATGAGAGTGAGACCGCATTTCTTTTTAAATGTGTTGTCTCACTCTTTTTTTTATTATTTATGCTAATTTAGATATGATATGGATGAGAAAGAAAAAGGAGAGGGTTAATATGAAACGTATATATGTTGTGGGAAGTATGTCGATGGATTTGGTTGTGTCGACTGACCAAGTGCCAAGTAAAGGTGAAACAGTATTAGGAAATACATTTTTCACTACACCAGGCGGTAAAGGCGCGAATCAAGCAGTGGCAGCAGCAAGATTAGGTGACCATGTTCACATGGTAGGGTGTATTGGCGATGATATGTTAGGTAAACAAATTCTTGAAAATCTAAAGCATAATCATGTAAATGTTGAATATGTAAAAAAAGTAAAAGGACCTTCAGGTACCGCACACATTACCCTAGCTGATAATGATAATAGTATTATTGTTGTACCTTCAGCAAATCATAAAGTCACAGTCTCTTTGGTAGACTCAGCTTTATCAAAAGCAAATAAAGGAGATATTGTGTTACTTCAACAAGAGATTCCAGCTGATGTTGTTGCTCACACTGTTCATTATTGCTATGAACATGAACTTACTTCTATTTTAAATCCAGCTCCATATAGAGACATTTCAGATGATATATTGGAACAAGTAACATATTTAACACCAAATGAAACTGAAAGTGAAAATATGTTTGAAGGAGACATTGATCAAGCGTTAGAACGTTATCCTGATAAATTGATTGTGACACAAGGTGCATTAGGTGCTGTATTTTACGATGGTTTAGAACAAATTGAAATTCAAGGAATTGAACGAGAAGTAAAAGATACCACAGGCGCTGGGGATACATTTAATGGTGCGCTTGCAGTCGGATTACAAAAAGACTATTCACTTGCTAAAGCTATTGCATTTGCTAATGTCGCCGCTAGTCATTCAGTTACAGCACTTGGCGCACAAGGTGGTATGCCCACAATAAATGATATAGCTCAAGATTTAGATATGTAGGTTTTGTATATAAACGTGTTAAGTCTATTTTAAAATAAGCGTATTCAAAAGTTGAAACACATCTGTTATAAATAATATAAAATTATTATATAATGTTGGAAGGTATTATAATATTTATATAACTTAAAGGAGTAACTATATGACTAAGACATATTTACTTAGCACGCTTATTGTTTTAATATCTATAGTTTTATGTGCATGTCAATTTTCAACATTGTCATCATCAAAGAAAGACACTAAAAAGGATAAAGAAAATATCGCAAATATATATGCGAAAAAAAGTACTCAGAATAAAAAAGATTGGCAAGTGTATCAAGGTGATATTGCACATGTATTTTATCATCCAGTGATTACTGAACCTAAAGTAGCTTTTACACAAGAGAAGAATCAAGCTAAGGGTAATTTTGATTGGATGATTACAGCTGATGAGTTTAAGCGTTCATTAAATGAACTCTATAAACACCATTACATATTAATAGATCCACATGAGGCTTATGATTTAAAAGGGAAGACAGTTACTAGAAAAGAATTAAAATTACCTAAGGGTAAGAAACCATTAATTTTATCCATTGATGATATGAATTATTATGAGTACATGAGAGGTCATGGATATGCAGATCGTTTAGTGCTAGATCAGAAACAACACGTCGTTTCTGAAACTAAAGATAAAAATGGTAAGGTAACGACAAGTGAAACAAATGATATTGTACCTATATTGAATCAATTCGTGAAAGACCATCCTGACTTTTCACTCCATGGTCAAAAAGGCGTCGTTGCACTAACAGGATATAATGGCGTGTTAGGTTATCGAACAAATGAGTTAAATAATAAAGATTACCCAAAACGTAAAAAAGAGGCTGAAAAAGTAGTCAAAGCAATGAAACGAGATGGTTGGACATTTGCAAGTCATTCATGGGGACATATCGATTTTGCAAATAGCTCATATCATCAAATTGTTCGTGACACGAAACGTTGGAAAAAAGAAGTAGAGCCAATTATAGGAAAAACAGATTTATTTATATATCCACATGGTGCTCAAGATAGAGGTTCTAAAGCATATCAATATCTGGTTCATGATGAAGGATTTAAATTTTTAGCAGGTGTAGGACCAAATAATTTTACAGATATCAGCAATGATAGTGTCTATCAAGATCGTGTTGCGATTGATGGATTAAATTTATATGATTTTAAATATAAATTAAAGCCATTTTTAGATCCGAGTAAGGTGTATAGTGAGAAAGATCGTCAATATTTTAAAGGAGATAAATCCTATCAATAGTATGGTATAAACAAAAGAGTTGGACAAACTTCGTAAGACCATTTGTTCAACTCTTCTTTATTTTATAATTAAAGAATATATATTAGATACTTAGTTGTAATTCGCCTGTAAAGTTGTTATAAAATATATTATACAATATTTTAAAAATAAAAAGTAGGTAATATAATGTTTTTGAAAGTAACACAAAGTATTGGAATACTTAGTTTATTTACATTATTAGGAACTTCAATCTCTCATGCAGCAGAAACACCTGTGGATATTACAAATAAAGAAGGTAATGTCGCAGTAAGTTCAAATTATGAACCTGATGGTGTAACGCTTACGACACAACAAGGCCAAATATTATATAATTTCCAAGGAAATAAAGAAGCGGACCCTGCTTCTTTGTCTAAAATGATGACCATCTATTTAACATTAGAAGCAGTTCATCAAGGAAAACTTAAGTTAGATGATAAAGTTAAAATCACGAGCGCATATGATCAATTATCTAAAAAGCCAAATTTAACGTCTGTCCCTTTAAATCAAGGTCAAATATATACTATTAAAGATTTATTAACACAGGCGGCCTTACCTTCAAGCAATTCAGCCGCGATGATTTTAGGAGAACAAGTGAGTGGCAATACGTCAACATTCACAGACAAAATGAATGCGCAAGCTAAAGCTTTTCATATGAAGCATACATATTTTGTGAACCCAGCAGGTGCTGCTAATGATTTACTTGGACAACAAGCACCAAAGAAATATAAACAGGATATTTATCCTAAAAGTACGGCAGAAGATATTGCGATATTATCTCATCACTTAATCGCCAAACATCCAAAATTTTTAAACATAACGCAACTTAGCCAAGATACTCAAAAAGGTTATACTTTTAATAATACTAATTTATCAATTAAACATGAGCCACTTTACTTAAAAGGTACAGACGGATTGAAAACGGGTACGAGTGATAAAGGATATAATATTGCTTTAACTAACCAACAGAATCACCTTCGACTCAATGAAGTGGTTATGAATGTGTCACCGTATATGGATAATAATGCCAAATACAATCGTAATCGAATAGGGAATGCGATTTTTAAACATTATCGCAAAGAATATGAATACAAAAAAGTGTTATCTAAAGGAGAACATAAGATTGACGGTAAGACATACAAAGTAGATAAAAATTTATATGATACCGTTCCTAAAGATAATAAAAAATGGGATATACGAATCAATAAATATGGGAAAGCTTATGTGCACTATAAACGTGATTTCTTACCAGAAACGACGTATCCACGAGTAAATGCTAAAAAAGTATGGAAATGGTTCTAAATAAAAGCGGGATACACTTTAACGTACTATTAAATGTGAGATTAATATCAAACAATTTAATAAGTCAGTACGATATTTGTTTCCCGCTCTTGTTTTATTTTAATAACTTTAAATGAACCTCTCTCGCTCCACAAATCATGGTAACGATATCTGAAGACACTTCATCAATGGATTGTTGACCATACTGAATCCAGTTTAGAATAACGCTTAAAATGCCTCCAGTTAGAAATTCTCCATAAATGAACTCATCTATGTAAAATTGTCCAATTTGTTTATCAAATTCAATTTGTCGTTTAACCACTGCATAAATTTGATTATATAAAATTTGATAAACTTCACTATAAATATTGATAGAAATGACACTTTTTACCATTGTTTTGTTATCACTAATGAAAAATAAAATATCTTTCATAAATTTATTGAAAAATTGTCTCGGATCTTTTGGATCAATTTCAGGCAAATGTAACGTTCGAAAATATTCAATTAATGTACCAACAATATGATTAAGTAAATCATACTTATCATTGAAATGACGGTAAAATGTAGAACGACGTACATTTGCTTTTTCGCATAAATCTTGAATGGTGATATTTTCAAAAGATTTCGTTTCAAGCAAATCTGAGAATGTAGTAATGAGTGCTTTTTTTGTTCGTTGTACACGTAAATCTTGATTATTCATGCTGTGCACCTCTCATTTAGGACATTTTATCAAAAATGTCACTTAAGTTACATTTTCACTTAACTGACTCACAATAATATTTTATAAAATGATTATAATATAAGCGAAGGGTAGATTAATTTCTAAAGCGTTTACTTATAGTTTACTACTTTTCATAGATTACTTAAAAATATAAATAAAATGGGGAGTGAATCATATGTACTATAGTAATGGAAATTATGAAGCATTTGCACGTCCGAAAAAACCTGACTATGTTGCACAAAAATCTGCTTATCTTATTGGCTCTGGATTAGCATCTTTAGCTGCTGCATGTTTTTTAATTAGAGATGGGCAAATGGATGGGTCAAACATTCACATTTTAGAAGAATTATCTAAATCTGGTGGAAGTTTGGATGGTACTGAACTTCCAATGAAAGGCTACGTTATGCGTGGTGGTAGAGAAATGGAAAATCATTTTGAGTGTTTATGGGATTTGTTCCGTTCCATCCCATCACTTGAAATTGAAGATGCTTCAGTTTTAGATGAGTTTTATTGGTTAAATAAAGAAGATCCAAACTACTCAAGATGTCGTGTTATTGAAGAAAGGGGTCAACGATTACCTACAGATGGAGACTTTACTTTAACAAAACAAGCCATGAAAGAAATACTCCAATTATGTATGATGAAAGAAGAAGATTTAAATGATGTGAAAATTTCAGATGTCTTGTCAGAGGATTTCATGAATTCAAACTTTTGGATTTATTGGAAGACGATGTTCGCTTTTGAACCTTGGCATTCTGCAATGGAAATGCGTCGTTATTTAATGAGATTTGTGCATCACATTGGAGGTTTAGCTGATTTTAGTGCCTTGAAATTTACTAAATACAATCAATATGAATCACTCGTATGCCCTATGATTGCATACTTAACGTCCCATGGTGTGCAATTTGAATACAATGTTCAAGTGCTTGATGTTAAAGTAGATGTGACTACCAAAGACAAAGTTGCTAAAACAATTGAACTAAAACGAAATGGTAATAAAGAAACAATTCAACTCACACCCGATGATCTTGTATTTATTACGAATGGTAGTATCACAGAAAGTTCAACTTATGGCGATAATCACACACCTGCGCCTCCTACAAAAGACATTGGCGGAAGTTGGAATTTATGGCGGAACTTAGCTAAACAAAGCCCTGAGTTTGGCAATCCCGAAAAATTCTATAAAGATTTGCCAGATAAAAGTTGGTTCGTCTCAGCAACGGTAACGACAAATAACAAGACGGTCATTGAAGCTATCGAACGTTTATGTAAACGGGATCCATTAGCTGGAAAAACAGTTACAGGTGGGATTATCACAGTGAACGATTCTAAATGGCAAATGAGTTTTACTGTGAATCGTCAACAACAATTCAAACAACAACCTAAAGATGAAGTGAGTGTATGGGTATACGCTTTATATTCAGATGAGAAGGGCGATTATATCCATAAACCGATTGTTGAATGTAGTGGTCATGAAATATGTCAAGAATGGTTATATCATATGGGATTACCTATTGATCAAATAGAATGCCTCGCAACACAACATTGTAATACGATTCCTGTATATATGCCTTATATTTGTTCATATTTCATGCCAAGAGCGATTGGCGATCGACCACTTGTTGTCCCTCAGCACTCTCGTAACTTAGCCTTCATTGGTAACTTCGCAGAGACAGAAAGAGATACAGTGTTTACTACAGAATATTCTGTAAGAACAGCGATGGAAGCAGTTTATCAATTACTGGACATAGATAGAGGTGTTCCAGAAGTCATGGCGACAGAATTTGATATTCGTGTCTTATTAGATGCGATGTATGAACTTAATGATCGTAAAGACTTGAAAACATTAGCCGAGCAAAATAAAATACAACAAGTTGCATTACACACGTTCTTGAAAAAAATAAAAGGTACGTTTGTAGAAGAACTCTTGACGCAACATAAATTATTATAATAGTGTGTAGGTAAATGTTAACCCCCGCGTGTTTGAGAGCATGCGGGGGTTAAATCATTATTATTCAATATATCGTCTTAAATGTTTTGCTGTAACAGAGTTGTTAATATCTAGGAGTCCTTTAGGTTCTCCAGCATACAATAATTGTCCTCCATGTTTACCAGCAAATGGTCCAATGTCAATAACCCATCTGCTTCTGTCATCATTGTTAAATTATGCTCGATTAAAATGACAGTATTCCCTTCATCAATCAAATGATTAAAGCATTCAATGAGAATAGGTAAATCGTCTTCATGAAGTCCTGTTGTAGGTTCATCAAAGATAAATATTTTTTAAGTTATTTTGTTTTGCACCAATAATTTCGATATCGGACATAGTTTTTACCTCATTGTTGTTATTACCCGACAATAGTAGATTTATTTACTTTTCTAAAGGAAGAATAGTAACGTCAAGATTAAAATAGGACTTTAAAAATTCTTTATAATTTTCACGTGTGATAGCGAACTGCTCTTTTTTATATCTTTTAGTAAGAGTAAGGTGATTATAAGACATTGTAGCTCGACCGAAATGTTGTGGCTTTGTAATCATGAGTTGCTTTACAAATATAGATTCAGGATGTGAGGTATTGTAGTTAATCATTTCATCAAAATCATGAATATCACGAGAAATAAACTCTGCTTTATAACGTGTTACCCACGTGGTTTCTTCCAGTTTTTGAAGAAGATACGTCGTAGAGGTTTCAAAAATGGCACGAAATTGACCTGTCTTTTCAAACACAATTTGTGTCGCTTCAATTGAAGTTATTGGGAATGCTTGTAATGGTAAATCGCCAAATCCCACATCAGCAATATAGTAACTATTATTAATAAGCACAACCAGTGATAAATGAGAGCCTTTAGGACTGTAGTTGCCATTAGGCTGATGAACGGTTGCTGACATTCGAAACACTTTAAAACCTTTAGCTTCTAAGTAGCTACCGAAAAAGTGGTTCATTTCATAGCAAAACCCACCACGATGTTGATATATAAATTTATTAAATAAATGATCTAAATCGACTGAAATCTTTTCTTTATTTTGAACACTAATATTTTCAAAAGGAACGGTTAGCATAAAACGTTCCATGTAATAGTTAAGTGCATCTAAAGTAGGGTGAGGATAACGTTGAGACTCAATATTTAAATAATCTTCAATTGCTTTAATATCCATAATTTTTCCTCCTTAATCGTTATGTACCAAAATATAAAATAGAAAAAACGTGTGTTCTTCAATGAACACACGTTTGTGATTATAGTTCTTGTTTCTTAAAAATAGATAGTGATGAAAAATAAGAAATGACAAAAATAATAAAGCCAAGCAATGCATAACTACCAGTTGCTACTAGAACGAGTGGATTTGAAGCAATTTTACTCATTGAACCGGCTTGTACAAGTATTGGCATAATAGCAAAGAACCACATGGATAAAAATAATGCAACAGCAACAACTGCTGTAGTAAGCATAATGACATTTGAATTCTCAGGACCAAATTTAAATGTGAGTGGAAATATTAATGCATACGTACAAGCCATCCCAATACCGATGAACGCGGAAAATAATGTAACCATAATATCTTGAGTCACGATAAGACAAATGATGGCGCCAATCATTAAACCAAGTAAAATGAGTAAACCATAAAAAGCAAAGTATGCTTTTACATAAGTATTTCTATGTGTAGGGAGGGTAGATACATAGTACATCCATTTAGAATCTTTTTCACGTTTTAAGTTATCTGCTACGGGAGATAATAACATGACCATTAGCATGAAACAACACATCATTGGACTAAAAAACGCAAACACAATACTTAATATGAGACCAATAATTAAATAGGTTATGAGAGGTTTTTTAGAAGCATAAAAACTACTAAGTATAAGCCCTTTCATTATTTATCACCTCGCATAATTAATTTTGTAGCATCATCAATATTTTGAAGCGGGCGTGCTTGTGCAAAGTGCTGACGTTGCTTGACTAATGTTTGACGTTGACCTTGACGTATTCGTGAAGCAATGATTACCTCTTGAGGTAAGTCTAAAGGAGATGTTTCATCTGTTTCGATAATGCCATAATCAGTTAGTAATATATGTTTGTCTTCTTGTAAAAGAATATGACCATCGCGCATAAAAATAAGTGTTGTAGCAAGTTGTTCCATATCCTCAGAAATATGAGATGAAAGTAAAATACCATGCCCCTTTGATACATAATCTTCGAGAATTTCTAACACTTCTTCTCGTCCTGAAACATCCATACCAGCTGTCGCTTCATCTAAGATTAATAATTTTGTATCATGAGAAAGTGCGATGGCTAATGCTGCTTTCATGCGCATTCCTCTAGAAAAAGTAGAAATTTGATTATTTTTAGGTAATTCAAATGTTTGAATAAGATTGAAAAATTGATCACTATTCCAATGTTTAAAAATATTTAAAAATACTTTATCAATCTCTGTTATTGTCAATTTATTCGGTACGCGTAAATCATCAAAAACTACACCCACGTGCTCCTTATAATCTTTATCTTTTTCGGAAATAATTTGATTGAAAAAAGAAATCTCTCCTGAATCTTTAAATCGATTACCCACTAATGTGTTAATAAGGGTGGATTTACCTGATCCATTTTTACCAATTAAGCCAATGACCTCTCCTGGATTTAAAGTGAATGAAATATCATTTAATTCGAAATTTGAATTCTTATACGATTTATTAAGTTGTTGTACTTGAAGTAAATGTGTCATCTAATGATCCTTTCTTTATAGAAATGAAAACTATGAATGATAAAATTTATATGTTTTTAATAAATGACTAAATCCATTATAAATAAACAAAATGATTAAAATAAAGATTCCTAACGTTTGAGAATGTCCTGTTTCTAACGAATAAAAACCTAAAAATATTGCGCCAATCATAATTAAAGATAGGTTAATATAGAATGTTTTGAACAAAGAGTTAAAGTAAATATGTCGTTCTCCTTCGTCTAAAATGTTAATTAATTTCTCAGAATAATTTTTTTCCCCTAATTTGGGATAGCGAGAATCAAATTTACGATAAAACAATCCTGTAATTACCGAGGAAATAATCGTTGTCATAAAAGGGAGTAATGCCCAACTACTAGCACTAGAATTTCCATTTCCTAAGACAATGATAAAAAGAGCAATAAAGCTAATTGTTAATTCTAGATAATAAATAAATGAATTTTGCATATATGCTAAATTAGCTTTCTTATCATATGAATCCGCCTCATCTTCATCAATATGTGTTTCGGATAAACGTTTGTAATGAACGGCCTTTTTTTGAATCATAATTAAATACATACTTAAGACTAGGATAAGTGCCACACAGATTAATGAGATTAAAATGACATTTGAATGTGTAGCATAATGATAATTTCCAAAGAAGTGAAAGCTATGGTTGTAGTCAATGAATAAAGCTATACATCCTCCAATCAGTCCGCCAATTAACAAAGTGATTATAAAACGACCTATTTTCATAAATCTTCCTCCTCAATTATAAAGATAGATTCAACAGGTTCATTAAAAATACGAGCTATTTTTATAGCAGTTAAAATAGAAGGTGTAAAGTCATTTCTTTCAATGAGAGATACAGTTTGACGTGAGATGCCTGCTTTTTTAGCAAGTTGCGTTTGATTATAACCTTCTCTTGCTCGTAATTCTTTCAATCGATTTCGCAATCATCATCATCTCCTCACAATCAGTGTATATTATCATAGTCATTTTGACAAATATATTTGTCAAAAAGTATCTAAAGTAAATTATGGGTAAGACTAACGATTGTCTGATGTTAGACATCCGGATGTCTAAAGCGTCTTACTATTTAATCTTATCCACTGTGTAATGTCTTCAAGATTATAAAGCTTGATAATATCTTGATATATATCGTCTAAATTTATATTAGAAAGTGTAGAAATCAATGTATGTTCAATATGATTTAAAGATATACTGATGTTACATTGTTGTGCTTTGTGTCCTTCTTTTTCTCCTAAAAAGTTGGTAAGTAAATGTTGACTTGAGAAGATATTGCCACGACCTTCAATAGCTAAAAAGACATCGTAAAAAGTAATATCTTTGAGTTTTTTTCTAAGTGTAAATCCTCCATTTTTACCAGTTGTTGAATATACCAAATTTTCTTTTACTAATGCTTTTACTATTTTTTTTAAGTAAGAATCAGAAACTTTAAGTCGCTTGCTTAAAGCGGTAGATGTCATTACTGACTGACGAGGGAGTTGGTTTAAAATTAATAAGACATATATTGCTTGTTCCCAACCGGTAGATAATTTCATATATAAGCCTCCTATCAAACTTATTATATAATATTTTTATATTATATTTAAAAAATAAAGTAGTTACTATATAATTGTATTTAAAGACAAAATATATCTCAATTATCTTTAATTAAAAATAGGGAGACAACAGCAGTGAAAAAACATTTAAATACTTCAATAACATTTTATATGTCCATTCTTTTTACGACTATTTTTATGGGATCATCTTTTCCAACTGGCAAATATTTAATTTCAAATGAACATGTTCCACCTATGCTTCTTGGTGGATGGCGATTTGTTATCGCAGGATGTATGATGTTAATCCTTACATTTATGAGAAATGGGGAAAGGGGCATTCTACCCACAAGTAAAGGGAATAGTTATAAAGGATTTATATTAGTGTTCGTTATTGGATTTTTACAAACAGCAGGGACGATGGGATTATTAAATTTTGCAATGGCATTTGGCGTGTCTTCTTCTATATCATCTATTCTATTATTTACGAACCCGCTATGGCTGGCCTTTTTAGCCCATTTTATTTTAGATGAAAGGTTAACAAAAATTAAAATTACTTCACTTATACTTGGTGTGTTTGGAGTAGGATTATGTCTCGGATTAGATGAAACATTATTTGGATGGGGAACGCTTTTTGCACTAGCTGGTTCATTATGTTGGTCAATCAATACAATAGTGACAAAAAAGGTAGTGTTTGATAAAGGGCCCTGGGTTTTAACAGGATGGCAACTATTATTCGGTGGTATGTTTATGCTGATAATGAGTCTCGTTTTAAAAGAACATTATACATTTAGTTCTCTTAATCATTGGGGATGGATATGGTTCTTTTGGCTTATTATTCCAGCTTCTGTAGGTTCATTTGGATTATGGTTTTATAGCTTAAGCCAACGAGGGGCAACTACGGCGAGTAGTTTCTTATTTTTAGTACCACTATTTTCGACACTATTTTCAATTATAGGGTTAAGAGAGCCCTTCACGTTTCATTTAATTTTAGGAGGTTTATGCGTTGTTGTGGCATTAATGTTAATTCATCGTCAACCGAGGAAAAATATTTTATAAAATACAATATTCAGTACATTGAATATAAATACATATATTAATAGAAATTAGGTTATATAAAACGTTAGTTAAGTCTTTTGAAGTTGTCTTAATTTTAACATAATGAAAAAATATGAAAACTTGTCATTACTATATTTTTGAGAAATAAAAAATTTAAAAAAACCTCTTCACAGAGAATGTGATTTTGTGTAGTATATCTTTCATATGATTTTTAGAGAGAAAAAGGAGGAAACAATAATGAAAGATAACAGAATGATGTTCTTCATATTTATGTTAGGTACATTTACAGTTGGAATGGCAGAATATGTTGTTACAGGATTATTGACTCAAATTGCAGGAGATATGAAAGTATCTATTTCGAGTGCAGGGTTACTTATTAGTGTGTATGCTATTAGTGTCGCATTAATCGGTCCGTTAATGCGTATATTTACTTTAAAAGTACGCGCACAACGTTTACTCCCAGTATTGATGGCCATTTTTATTATAAGTAATATAATAGGGATGTTAGCACCGAATTTTCCAATACTACTGTTATCTCGATTATTGTCAGCCTCTATGCACGCACCGTTCTTTGGCGTATGTATGAGTGTGGCGGCAGCCGTCGCGCCACAGGGTAAAAAACCACAAGCGATTGCTCTAGTTCAAGCTGGATTAACAATTGCAGTGATGATTGGCGTGCCATTCGGTTCATTTTTAGGTGGATTTGCGAATTGGCGCTTTGTCTTTGGCGTCATGATTTTGTTAGCTGTCATTACTATGTTAGGAATGATGAAGTTTGTACCTCATGTCGCTTTGAGTACAGAAGCGAGTGTGAAAAAAGAATTAAAACTATTTAAAAATCCACATATCTTAATTGTAATGGCAATTATTGTCTTTGGTTATTCAGGCGTATTCACAACTTATACGTTTATGGAGCCAATGATTCATAAATATGCACCATTTGGAATTGTTGGTTTAACTGTATGTTTATTTATGTTTGGCCTTGGCGGTGTGGTTGGTAACTTGCTTACAGGTAATGTACCAGAACATAAACTTACCCAGTACTTGTTCTATACCTTTGTGTTACTTTTTATAACGATTGTTTTATTTGTAACAGCAGTGCATAGTGCGATTTTAGCAATTATTATTTGTTTCTTATTTGGTTTCGGCACTTTCGGTACAACGCCTCTATTAAATAGTAAAGTGATTTTAAGTGCACATGAGGCACCGTTACTTGCAAGTACACTTGCAGCTTCAGTCTTTAATATTGCAAACTTTTTAGGTGCAATCGTGGGATCAATACTATTATCAATGGGATTCCCATATCTTACGATTACATTTGTATCAGGCGGGATCATTATCTTAGGAATTATAATTAATACAATTAATCATTTTTATGAAAAAAAACATATAACGTTTAATCACTAATAAAAAGCGTTCTAAATTGGACTTTTTCAATTTAGAACGCTTATTTGCTATTCAGGTTTAACTTTTAATGTTGGTTCATACATTTCGTGATTAAAATGATTTTTAGAAAATTGACGTAAATCATTGATGAAATGTGAAATGTTTTTATCTAATTTATCTTTCGTTTTCACAATGATTGTACGGTCGAAATCACTTTTTTCAAAATAATCTCCATAAATACGAGCAGCTATAGAAAATTTAGAGATATAACTTTCAAGTGTTTCATAACAATTTAATAACGCACGAATAGGTGCATTGGCTTCTTCCTCGTGATGGCTCATTGTCCCTAACAACTCTTGGATTTGATGATCTAGTTTGTTAAATAATTGGGTAATATCTTCACAATATTCTAATGTTTGTTGTTTATTATATTTTGCGCCTTTTTCACCTAAGTCAACCTTACATATTTTTGAGGCTTTATAGGCGGTTAGGTCAATCATACTCATGATGTCATTTTTATAATCTTCCTTTTTTTCCGCTTGTTGTTTTGTAAATTGATATTTAATACCTAAAAATGTTCCAATAAGTGCGAAAACACCACCTACGATTGCTGCTAAAAATTCACTCAAGTTTCTCAATCCTTTCAATAGTAGTCAACTATATTTTACACCATAAAATGTAAAGTGAATGTTAAAGAACAACCTTAAAATCGACAACTTGAGGAATACGAGATAAATCGTGGTGCGTCATATAATCAATTAGTACTTGTGCGCCTTCTTCTTGAATATCTTTAACGACTGGCGCTTCTGCAAACATTTTATAATCTCCGCCTCCAACTGCACGATAGTTGTTCACACATATGGTATACGTTTTTGTGTCTTCTAAAGGTGAATCGCCGACTTTAATATCTGAAACACGTTGTCCTATAGGTGCACTAGCATGAATGGTATAAGAGATTCCTCCATACATATCATAATTAAAATGTTGAGGTTTTGGAGATAAAAATGTGTCACTGACAGTGATTTCATTATTGTCATTTACACTAAAATAACTTGCTGATTTTTCTAAAGCGGCTTTAATTCCTTTGCCATTAAGTTCTAAAACTTGGAATGTGTTAGGAAAAGGATAGTTATTAATGATATCTCGCATTGTGACTTGTTGATTAAAGCCTTTAGCTGAATCAAATAGTGCAGTGCTTGCTATATCTGCACCACTTTTTTCTAACAGAATATAATTTATCAGATTAATAAGTGAATGAGGGTGCGTTCGAGCTTCGAATTGATGAGTGACTAGCATTGGTTCTGATAATGTTGTAATGTCCGTATCAAGCCAATCTTCAAGTTCATTTAAAAGTGAATGATCGTTGTTAGATAATGTTAATGAAAGATGAGAGGGCACAGATACAAGAGTGCTCTGTTTATCTGTAATTTGATGTTCATGATCTAAAGTTAATGTCACCTTACCAAATTTTGTACCTCGTGTACCTGGTTGGATAATAGCGGTGTCATTTTTTATCATTGCAATATCACGATGTTGGTGTCCTGTTATAAGCACGTCAATATCTTTATGGAAACGTTCTAGTATGTCAAATCCTTCATTTTCTCCAGTTAATTCTTCAGTAGGTATATCAGTATCAAGACTTTTTTCAAAACCGCCATGATAAGACACAACGACAACATCTGATTTTTTACGAACGTCTGGTAAAATACATTTTAATGTTTCAACTGCACTGTTGAACGTTAATCCTTTAATATGGGCAGGTTGTTCCCAATTTGGAATGAATTGTGTTGTTAATCCAATGACGCCAATAGTTATCTCGCCACGTTTAAAATAACTTACGCCTTGACCAGTCAAAGGTGCGTTATTGTAATCAAAAATATTTGCACACAAGATAGGATGATGAAGATGGTTTAAAGTATTTTGTAAATAAGGTAATCCATAATTAAATTCATGATTACCTAATGTACCAAAGTCAAAATTAAGACAATTATAAATATCCGTAAGAGGTTGACTTGATTGTTCTTCAGTTGCTAGGTAATGGCATAAAGGAGAACCTTGTAAAAAATCACCATTATCAATTTTAAAACTATAGTCATCTTGTTGACGTTCTTGTTCGATAAGTTGATTTACTTTTAATAATCCCATAGGAAGATTTTGGTTTCTTTTTGAAAAGTCAGTGGGAAAAATATAGCCGTGTATATCACTTACGATATAAAAAGAGAGTTGTGTCATAGGTCATTTCCTTTCATAAATAAAGAGATAAAAAAGGGAAGTAGTTTATTGAACGCCACATACCTTTATTATCTCTTATGTGTTGTATTACTATTATAAATTATTGAATTGAACCTGTAGCAAGTGTTTTACTACCTTGTTTTAAACGAATATTCGCACCTGAAATAGATTCAGATGTTTTAGCTGTAAAAGTTAACGTTGCGTTACCTTGGTCGTCAGTGGTTACACTTTGTTCTTGACTATAGCCTACCGTATCATAATTTTGCCCATCTTGAGAAAAACTTGCAAGCTGTCTACCACCATCTTGATAAACACCTAATTTTAAATGATCAATAGTTGTGTTTTTAGCCATGTTTGTTAATTCAACTTGAATATTAAATGGTTGATTTACTGATACATTATCTGGTAAATGGAATTGAATATTATTGCTAGAAATCATTGAATTAGAAGTAGTTGTATCTTGAGAAGACTGTGATGTATTTGTATCCTCTTGTGAATGATTATTTTCAGTCGTATTATCTTCTGTACTATTCGCTTTGTTATTACCATTATGGCTACCATGATTTTTATGATTACTATTTAGTTGTGATGATGTACTGCCATAACTACCTAGTTTAAATGTTGAACGATCATACCATTTATATCCAGAAGGTGGTTGTGACCATGGTTCTTTTTCAGGTTCAGTTGAATATTGTGGTTGTTCAAAATTAAGAAGTGGCGTAGGTTGATCTAACTTAATACCTGTTTCTTTTAAATTCGGTGTATTATCTTGTTTTCCAAACCAAGTTGTAATATTTTTAAGTAATTTACTATTATCTTGTTCTTTAAATCCATCATACGTTTTCTTAGTTCTTCCATTATCTTCACGTACATATTTAGGTGTACTATCTTCGACTAATGATGAATCTCCAATGAAGGCTGCCTTTCCTTTACCTACTTTTGAGATAGCAACATAAGGACCCTCTGCTATACCACCGCTATTGTAAATACCTTGATCGACTGCATGAGACCAACGTTGTTTTTGAGATAAGTGTTCTGGTAAGAAAATGATACCTTTTGCTTTTGTAGGATCTGTAATTACAAGAGTTGAACCAGCATGCATTGATACAGAATGTACACCTTCAGTAATACCAAAGCTGTCACTAGATGACACAATATTTTGAGTGTTTAAATCACCTAAAGCGTTGTAACGGAAACGTACGCCGAAGTGTTCAGAAAGCCAATCTGAACTTTTAACATTGCGCATAGCTTTAGAATGTTTTTCCTCATTTGTTAAATCTTTGGTGATATCTTGATATGCACCACGACGATAACCATTCATCACTTCTGAAGAATCGAAACGATTTAAGTTTCTGTCGGCATTATAATGATCAGCGATAAAGATGATATTGCCACCTTTTTCAACAAAATTAAGCATAGCTTGTTGCTCTCTCTTTTTAAAAGGAATATTGGCTTCTGGAAGAACGAGAATATTGATGCCACGTAGTGTATTAGGTGTAATATTAGATTCTCCATCGATTTGTTTCACAGTATAGCCTTGTTGACGCATTGAATCAGCATAATCGGAAAAACCACCATCAATGACCCAATCAGCAGCTCCTGCCGTTTGGCCGTGTGAAGCGTCAAAAGCGACAGTTTGAGTGGTAGTTTGATTTGGTGCAGCATGACTGATTGGCGTTGCAGATAATGTAATTGCTGAAGCTAAAATAGTACTACTTAATACTTTTATCCATTTCATATTTTTATCTCCCAAATATATTTTTAAATGATTTATAGAAAAAGTATAATAAAAAAATAAGTTGATAATAGATTATTTAGAGAATGTTTAAATAAATTTTACAATTCTTTAACAGTGTAAAACAATTCTATAAAAAATTCACACATAATGAATATTATTTTTGTTAATATTGTGCTACTCTTAGTATTGTCAAATGAAATGCGTTGACAAATTAAATGAATGTATACATAGCGAACGGGGGCAATATGTTATGAAGCAATTGAAGTACCTTTTAGTATTAGCGCTATCAGTTATTATTTTTGCAGCAGCATGTGGAAATAATAGCTCGTTAGACAATAATAAAAGTAGTAATTCGGATGGTGGATCAGGTTCAAGTAAAGATGGCTACACACCTAAAGAATTAACTGTACAATTCGTACCATCACAAAATGCAGATACACTTGAAGCAAAAGCAAAACCGCTTGAAAAATTATTATCTAAGAAATTAGGTATTCCAGTAAAAGTTTCTGTATCAACAAATTACAATACAATTGTTGAAGCAATGAAATCTAAAAAAGTAGATGTTGGTTTCTTACCACCAACTGCTTACACTTTAGCACATGATCAAAAAGCAGCTGATTTATTATTACAAGCACAACGTTATGGTGTGAATGAAGATGGTTCTAGTAACAAAAAACTTGTAAAAGATTATAAATCAGAAATCTTAGTTAAAAAGAATTCAGGTATTAATAGCTTAAAAGATTTAAAGGTAAAAAAATCGCATTACAAGATGTAACTTCAACAGCAGGTTACACATTCCCAATTGCAACAATTAAAAAAGATACTGGTATTGACGCTACTAAAGATATGAAAATCGTAAACATGAAAGGTCATGACCAAGCTGTGATTTCATTATTAAATGGCGATGTTGACGCTGCAGCTGTATTCCAAGATGCACGTAACATTGTTAAAAAAGATCAACCCAACGTATTTAAAGATACTAAAATTCTTAAACTAACAAAACCAATTCCTAACGATACGATTTCAGTTCGTCCTGATATGAACAAAGACTTCCAAGATAAACTTAAAAAAGCATTTAAAGACATCTCTAAAACAAAAGAAGGACATAAAATTATTAGTGAAGTATACTCTCACGAAGGCTATACAGATGCTAAAGACTCAGACTTCGATATCGTAAGAAAATACGAAAAAGAAGTTCAAAATATGAAATAATTTTCACATAGATAGAACTAAATAAGTGATAAAGAGAAGAGGCTAGGGCAATTGAGTCATATAAGAAATGCATATATCATTTCTTATGATCTTGTCCCGACCTCTTTCTCTGTATTAAAAAGAAGGGTGTAAACATACATGAGTCAGATAGAGTTTAAAAATGTGAGCAAGATTTATCCTAATGGTCATGTGGGGTTAAAAGATATCAATTTAAACATTGAAAAAGGTGACTTTGCTGTTATCGTAGGTTTATCAGGTGCGGGGAAATCTACATTATTACGATCTGTTAATCGTCTACATGATATTACTTCGGGAGATATTACAATTGAAGGTAAATCGATTACGAAAGCGAAAGGTAAAGAATTATTAATGATGCGTCGTAATATAGGAATGATTTTCCAACATTTTAATTTAGTCAAACGATCTACTGTGTTGAGAAATGTATTAAGTGGTCGTGTCGGTTATCATCCAACTTGGAAAATGATATTAGGATTATTTCCAAAAGAAGACAAAATTAAAGCAATGGATGCGTTAGAACGTGTGAATATTTTGGATAAATATGACCAACGTTCAGATGAACTGTCTGGAGGTCAACAGCAACGTATTTCAATTGCACGCGCCTTAGCGCAAGAGCCAGCGATTATTTTAGCAGATGAGCCTGTTGCATCTTTAGACCCCCTCACTACTAAACAAGTTATGGATGACTTGAAAAAAATCAATGAAGAATTAGGCATTACCATTTTAATTAACCTACATTTTGTTGATTTAGCTTTAGAATATGGAACACGTATTATTGGTTTACGTGCAGGAGAACTGGTTTATGATGGTCCAGCAAGTGAAGCGAATGAAGATGTATTTAATGAAATTTATGGTCGTAAACTTAATGACGATGAGAAGCTAGGGGTGGAGTAATATGGCAACACCTACTACAGGTAAATATGATCAATATTTAAATAAAAAATTCTCTTTCAAAACTAGTTTAACCCTATTTTTAGTGATTGCGCTCGTCGTGTGGAGTTTTTTATACACTGGCTTTAACTTTAGTGACTTAATGGTAGGGATTCCACAAATCGGTTCTTTCTTTGGACAAATGGTTCCACCAGATTGGAGTTACTTAAGTACCATTACAAAACCTATGTTAGACACAATTCGCATGGCGATTGTAGGAACATTCTTAGGATCCATCGTATCAATTCCAGTTGCATTGCTCTGTGCAAGTAATATTGTAAAAACAAAGTGGATTACGATTCCATCACGTTTTATTTTAAATATTGTACGTACCATTCCTGATTTATTATTAGCTGCTGTCTTTGTTGCAGTTTTTGGTATCGGACAAATTCCAGGGGTATTGGCATTATTTATTTTAACAATATGTGTTATTGCGAAATTGTTCTATGAATCGCTTGAAACAATTGATCCAGGTCCAATGGAAGCGATGACGGCCGTAGGTGCAAATAAAATAAAATGGATTATGTTTGGAGTAGTTCCACAAACAATGTCTACATTTTTATCATATGTATTATTTGCATTTGAGATTAATATTCGTGCCTCAGCAGTTCTTGGATTAGTAGGTGCTGGTGGTATCGGTTTATTCTACGACTCAACTTTAGGATTATTCCAATATCCAAAAACAGCGATGATTATTCTGTTCACTTTAGTCATTGTTGTCATTATTGACTATGTCAGCTCGAAAGTGAGGGAAAGACTCGCATGACACAAGAACAGCATCAGTTAGAAAAGAAATATCCAGTGAGATCAAAGGAACACAAACAAAGAATGATTAAACATTGGCTGATTACCATTGTTGTTTTAGCTATCATTGTTTGGGGTTTTGCAGGTATGCCTGCTTTAGAATTAAAATCTAAATCAATTGAAATTCTTAAATCTATTTTTAATGGATTATTCCACCCCGATTGGGATTACGTTTATATTCCAGCTGGAGAAGATTTGCTTCGTGGTTTACTTGAAACGTTTGCCATTGCTGTTATTGGTACATTTATCGCAGCAGTGATTTGTATACCATTCGCATTTTTAGGTGCACGTAATTTAGTAAAAGTTCGACCAGTCACAGGGATTACTAAATTCATTCTTAGTGTCATTCGTGTATTCCCTGAAATTGTTATGGCGTTAATTTTTATAAAAGCAGTAGGTCCTGGTTCATTTTCAGGGGTACTTGCATTAGGTATTCATTCAGTAGGGATGTTAGGTAAATTATTTATAGAGGATATTGAAAGTTTAGACTTCTCTTCAGCCGAGGCTTTAAAAGCAAGTGGTGCGAATAAAACTAAAACACTTGTCTTTGCGGTGATTCCTCAAATTTTACCTTCATTCTTATCCCTTATTTTATATCGTTTTGAATTAAACTTACGTTCAGCATCTATTTTAGGTTTAATCGGTGCTGGTGGTATTGGTACACCACTTATCTTTGCACTTCAAACACGTTCATGGGATCGCGTAGGTATTATATTAATCGGATTAGTTATTATGGTAGCCATTGTTGACTTTATCTCGGGAGCTATTCGTAAACGTATTGTGTAATAGAAGATATAATTTAAACGTTTTTATAAATAAATAGAGCTATTGCCAGGACTTAGAAAACTGGACAATAGCTCTTTTGCTATGCATGAAAGAAATGTTGTTACAGTATTAGTAACAGATACTTAGAAAAATACAGTTAATGTTTTTTAGGAATAACGCGTCTAAAGCTAATACTTCTAAGGCTAGTATAAGAGTGAATATGCTAAAATCATTATATTTTGAAGTATTAGTGTCATATTCTTTAGTAAGGGGCGTTACTAAAGAATATGTAACGTTATTTAAGGGTTGTGAATGATGATAACTAAGTGTAGGTTCTGTTTTTAAATAATGCGGCGGTTCATTGATGTGTGATTCGATACATAAATCGTGTTGTCAGAATAACGTGTTGTTTGAATAGCATTTAATTTAGTATCATGGAGTTGAATCGTCGTTGTTCGCTGTTTCATTAAGTTCTGTTTTTCAACATAACTATTAAAATCGTTGTCATTATTTTCTAAGGTGTCTTTACTTCATCCATTTTCCTCTACAAGACTATTGAAACCGATACTTGTCTTCAGATAGATTTCACTGTGGGGCTGAAACATTATAAAAACATGTGTGTTGATTCTAACGGATGACGGGAATGTAATTCATGTTATAGTTAATACCCTGATTTATGTTGTAATCATTTCTAGGTGTAATGAGTCATTCGTTTTGGTCATGATTAATTAGTATCGTTCTCTGAAGCAATAGACTGATGAGGTATATGATCATTATATTGTTAATCAATATTCTGCTAGGATGTAAATGCGTGACCTTGAGAAAAAATAAATGAAGATGCTATAAGTGTTGTACCAAATACCTATTTAAAATGATGTATAGTCAAAGGTAGTTAGTTCTTAGTAATGATCATTCTATATACATAAAGATAATGATTTTATTTTTCAAAAATAATCATAACTATGTACATTTATAAACTAACATATTCGTAAAAAAACAACCTTAATATTTCCTATCATCTATATGACAGATTTGTCATACACTTAAAAGTTGATAGGATAAATCGCTATTAAATAAAACTATATTATGACATTGAAAGGATGTAGAAGATGAATTTTCGAAATGTAGTGGCAGATGATTTAGAACGTTTAATTCAATTAGAAAATGAAGGGTTTACTAAAGAAGAAGCAGCAACAACTAAAGCTTTAAAACAGCGTATTGAAATCATTCCGGATACGTTTATTGTTGCAGAAGAAAACAATCAAATCGTTGGTTATATTAATGGTCCAGTTATTTCGAATAAGTGTATTACAGATGATTTATTTGCATCGATTAGACCCAACCCCAATATAGGTGGTTATTTAAGTGTACTCGGTTTAGTTGTAGCGAAAGATTTTCAACATCAAGGCATTGCAGGACAACTGTTAAATTATTTTGAGAATATAGCAAGGCAACATGCACGTTTCGGAGTCACTCTCACTTGTCGCGATACTTTAGTAAGTTTTTATGAATCGCATGGATATATTAATGAAGGATTATCAGATTCTACTCATGCAAATGTAGCTTGGTATAATTTAGTAAAAGAATTATAAAAATAGGAGTGATACATTGGAAACAGTATATCTAGCTGGAGGATGTTTGTGGGGTGTACAAGCATTTATTAAAACATTGCCAGGTGTTATGGCTACTGAAGCAGGACGTGCGAATGGAACGACGCAGCGACTTGATGATGAATATGATGGCTATGTAGAATGCGTCAAAACAGTTTTTAATCCTGATATCACTTCAATTCATGATTTAATGCATTATTTATTTGAAATCATAGACCCATACAGTCTGAATAAGCAAGGCGTAGATAAAGGACCTAAATATCGTACAGGTGTTTATAGTGAAAATGAGAGCCATCTTAAAGAAGCACAACAATTCATTCAACAACGTTCAGATAGAGATAAAATCGTTGTAGAAGTACTTCCTTTAGAAAGTTATGTTAAAAGTGCAGATGAACATCAAGATAGATTAGATAAACATCCTGAAGATATATCATTATGTCATATCTCTAAAAGTATTTTAAATAAATACAACTAAAAGGAATGGGACAGCATTCATATGGTATTCGTTGTCCCATGTACTCTTTATTATTTTTTAGAAAATGTATCGATAAGACTAAGTGCAGCTAAACCTAATAAATCTAAAGCATGTTGTGCACCAACCTTACCATGACCTGCTTCAAGGCGTTTGTATACTGCAACACTTAATACACTAAACGTGACAAGTGATCCTAAGCGAGAGATATTTTTATGCAAGACACTTGTGGCAAACAAACCCGATGCAATGAGCTCAATCACACCTGCTAATTTCATTGCACGTTCCGATAATTTAAAATCTTGTGTAAATAGTTGTTTAGTATAAGGGTTACCGGTAAGTTTACGTTTTGAAGCGGCATACAAATCTTTAGCGAGTTTTAAATTGGTAGCATAACGTAATATCATTATCTAAACGCTCCTTTATATCATATTTATTAGTTAAACTAAGTATAAAAGTCGCGTTAAAAAAAGTTAAATAAAAACGTTCAGCATAAATGTGTAATGCATTCACGCTGAACGTTTTTATTTATATAGTTATTGAATTAGTTTTTACCGAATGTATCAGCAAAACTTAAAGCAGCTAAGCCAAGTAAATCTAAAGCGTGTTGTGCGCCTTCTTTACCGTGACCAGCTTCAAAGTGTTTGTAAGCTGCAACGCCTAATACGCCAAATGTTGCAATAGAACCTAAACGAGAAATATTTTTGTTTAAGAAACTTGCAGCAAATAATGCAGCAGCAGTAGCTTCTACTGTACCTGCTAATTTAACTGATTTTTCTGGTAAACCAAATACATTTTTAAATGTATCAATCATTTCTTGGCTACCTTGTAATTTTGGTTTTGATGAATCATATAATTCTTTTGCAAGTTTTAAATTTGCAGCATAACGTAAGATCATTAATAAGTACTCCTTTTTTAGTTAAATTATTTTATTATAAAATAAGTATAATTTTTATACTAGAAATTATATGATTATTGGTAAGTAAAGTCAATAAAAAGCGTTAGATAATTACCTTTTTATAAGAAAGTGTTAATCAGTACACTTTAGAAACTATATTGAACGTGTCATAATAATACTGTTGTGACAAAATCTATGAAAGGAGTTATATTATGGAAACATCGATGAATTATAATCGAATGACTACAATTTTCTTTATTTCGGGTATTATTGTTATGGCAAGTTTATATACTGCTTTACCCCTTACCTCGGTATTCGCAAAAGATTTTGGCATTTCAAATGCTGTTGCCTCTCTAAATGGTGTGATCTTTTCAATTACGTATTCACTAAGTTGTCTATTTTATGGTACAATTTCTGAAAAATTTGGACGTATTCGTACGATTTTATTTGGACTTATTGGACTCGTCATCATATGTTTACTTATAGGCTTCATTCATTCGTTCACACTACTTATTATTCTTCGTGCAATTCAAGGTATATGCGCGGCAGCTTTTTCACCTGTATCTATTACTTATGTCACTGAAACGTATTCCCCAGTAAAACGTGTGACTGCGATTAGTTTTATTAGTACAAGTTTTATGTTATCTGGTGTCATTGGCCAAAACTTGAGTGAAATTGTAGTACGTTATACTAATTGGCATATGGTGTATTTTATATTAACGTTACTTTACATTTTTATAGCAGTACTTATATATAAATATATTCCAGAAAGTCCAGTGAAAAATCCTCAACTCAAACTAGTAGGTTTCTTTAAAAACTTTAAAGATTTTAAAGATAATAAAATAGTCATATTATGTTATCTTATTTCTTTATCTTTACTTACCATGTTTATTAGTATGTATACAATCTTTAATCATTATATTACTTCTGATATTGTGGGTGGCTCGGAAGCAACAGCCATTAATGCTAAACTCTTTGGTATTATTGGAATGTTACTTTCATTATTAGCTGGTCGTATGAGTGAGCGAATAGGAGTTAAACAAGTGATTGTAGGAGCATTAATTGTTAGTATCGTTTCTCTTACTTTAATGGGCTTCACTACAAATGTTATTTTATTGGTGATATGGAGTGTAATATTTGTGGGAGGTATTGCATTTGCGATTCCATCGACGATTTCAAAAGTAGGCATGGTTGTTAATCGTAATCAAGGTTTCTTCTTATCCGTTAATACATTTATTCTGTTTTTAGGAACAGCCATTGCGCCATTATTGATGATTCTTATTCAACCATTATCTAATTTTACATTACAATTTATAATGATTGCGGCCATTGGAATCATCGCTCTTATAGTCGCTTTACTTTTACCAGGTAGAAAAAATGAAATACGATAATATATATGATATATAAAAGAATGACCAATGAAAAAATACAGGGAGTGTGACAACACTCATTTAGGATCTATTGACATACTCCCTATAACTTATGTATAAACTTAAGCTACGAAATACCCGATAAGACAAATTGCACCAATGAGTATAAATAAAACGCCAGGTAAATATATTTTTTCTCTAAGATCAATATCTTGTCTATATGCGACGAAGCTACTAATAGAGATGAGTATGATACCCACTACTAGTAAAATAATAGAAAGTATAAGCATCAACTCAGCCTCCTTCATATCAAAATTGATGAAAACGGTGTTCTCTTAATTTTATTATATTAGGAATAGACAAATTTTTATAGCAATTTATTAATATAATGTAAAAATGTTATCATTTTTATAGTTATTTATTAATAAAATTTATAAGAAATTTACATTTAATAAAATAATTAAAAGGAGTAGAAAATGAATTCTAAAAGAATTGTTTTCTACTCCTTTGGTTATATAAATGATCTTTGCATATCATTGACGTCTAAATACTTTCATTTTTTAAAGAATAGATTAATGTCATAAAGTTTTGAATAAGAGAAGTGAGATGATGATCTGCCCGGTAAACGATAGAGATATAGCTTGAAGGTGGGCCTTCTTTTAATGACTTACCAATAATATTAGGATGATGGAATAAGGTGCTTTGGCTTACAAGACTTAGATAATTAGAATCTTTAATAATGGTTAATATACTACTAATACTATTTGATTCCATATGAACATTTAAATCAATAAAATTGTTTTTTCGCCAATCATCAATACTTTCTCGTGTTGAACCACTACTATGAATAATGAAACGATACGCATTTAAATCTTCTAATGAAATATCTGTTTTTGAAGCCAAAGGATGTCTTTTATCCATTGCGATAACAAGTGGATTTTCTTGAAGACGTTTCACTTTCAATTCTTTTTCATTGAATCCTTTTTCTGAAATAACACCGATATCAATCTCTCTATCTTTTATTTTATTTAGTATTATAGGAGCAGTATCTACAATTAAATTAATATCAATATTTGGATAATCATGCATATATTTTTTTAAAGTGCTAGGAAGAATACTATAAATAGGTGCATGGCTTGCTCCAACGCGTAAAGTTCCACGTTTAGATTGTTTGAATTCTTCAATCATATTTGTTGTTTCATCAATTAAATTTAGCATTTTATTAGAATTACGATAAAGTAAGTCTCCAGCATCGGTTAAATTGAAACATTTTCCTTTTTTAAAATATAAAGGTATTCCAAGTTCGTTATTTAAATTTTTTAGATGAAATGTTACAGTTGGTTGCGTTATCCCCAGTTTTTCAGCAACAGCATTTTCATTCTGCAATTCAACAAAATTTTTAAAAATCATCATTTGTTTTGTATTCATAAATTAATTCCCCAAAATATATAAATTTTTTCTATTCTATTATTTATATTAAAGAAAGAATTTTGAGGTTACGTTAATAAATTGTTTAAAGTTAGTTAATGTTGATACATTATAATGGGATATACAGTATCATCAGTAGAGGATTGAATAAAAATTTTGTTACGCTCTCATGTATTAAATTAAAAATTGAGGGTAATAACAATGTTGCGTAACAAATCTTACAACATAAAGCATTTACATTTAAGGAGAGATTTACATGTCAGAAAGGCTACTTGTGATTTCTGATATTCATGGACATCGAAAAGCCCTTGCCACACTTTTAAAACGAGCAAAATATAATCCCAAAAAAGATCAGCTCGTACTTATGGGGGATTATGTCAATAATGGACCGGATTCATTTGGAACATTAAAATTAGTTAAAAGGTTAAAACGACGTGGTGCGATTGCTTTAGCAGGTAACCATGAAATGCGCTGGTTAAATAGTAAAAATAAAAAGATTAAGCGTTGGCATGCGTTCTTACGTGAATTATCTGCTGTTGAAGTGATTGGTAATTATATTTTTGCACATGCAGGAATAGATACCAATAAACCTTTGAATAAGCAGATTAAAGAATATACTACTGGGCATTATTCACATTCGCTTAATCGTCAGATTCCTAAAAATAAATATCTAGTTCATGGCCATGTACCGAATTATCGCTATGGATTAAAAAAAGACGACATTTATAAAAATAAAAATGAACTATCTATAGATACAGGCGCAGGACATAATAAGTTTTTATCGCTGATTGATTTAACAGGTCAATATCAGTATTCAGTAGAGGTAACGAATATTCGAAAAATGAATATAAAACGCTTAAAAATATAATAGTTAATGGTGTTTAATCTTTGATGAAAATAAATAAATAAAAATATAATAAGACATTCAAGTTTTATGTAAAATGTTATATAATGAAATGGAATATCACTAAAAAAGGGTGGCATTAATGAATAAAAATACGCAAAACGAAAATCGTAAAATGTCGAAGTTAAGTTCGTATTTAAAAGTGTCATGTTCAGCTTTAATATTAAGTAGTTCACTTGTAGGTTACGGGTTTACTAAAGATGCATTTGCAGCAACACAAGATGCAGAAACAGCAACTTCTGAAACTTCAACACATGTTCAAAAAGATTTACAAGATGCAATTAATAAAGCGAAAAAAGACATTAAGCAACTAAAACATTTAAGTGCAGTTGAGTTAAAAAGTTATAAAGAAGATATTGAAAGTGCTAAAAATCAGACTGAAATTAAAAATATAATCAAAGAAGCGAAAAAAGAAAATAAAGCAACAGCACAAGAAAACACAACGGACGTTTCAAACAAGGATAATAGTACTGAATCATCTAGCACTCAAGATGCGTCAACAGAAGAAAAAGCTACAACAAGTCACGACACTTCTGCTGATGATACATCTAATATATCAAATGATTTAGATAACATCGTATCAGATTTAGATGCTCTATCTAATAAAGTTGATAGCGGTCAACAAAAAGATGCAACAACATCAAATGAATCTTCGTCTTCTGAATCAAATACTTCTGAAAACACAACTGATGAAGTAACGAAAGAGGAATCCACTACGGAAGAATCATCAAAAGAAGCACCAACAACTGAGGATCCTTCAAATCAACCAACCTCTTCTAAATCAGAAACTTCTATTGTTGATAAATTAGATAGTATTAAAAATGATATCGATAGTGCTAAAAAAGACATGGAAAGTTCAAAAGAAAACAATTCAAACCAATTACCAAGTGATGACAATAATACTGAAGAGGCGACAACTGAATCATCTAGCACTCAAGAAGCGCCAACAACAGAAGACACAACACATTCTAATTCAAACCATCATGTATTAGATGAATTAGCTAAATTAAACAATACGCATAAAGATCAAGACTTAGATACAGATGTACGACATCATCAATTTGATAAAGTGAATCACCAATTATCAGAAACTGAAAAAATTAATCAAGCTATTGCTAAAATTGAAAATAGTAAAGATGATGCCAGTCATTTATATATCAATCGTAAATTAGATCAATTATCTGATTTACGTGATAACATTCAAAATCAAGCTGATTTAGCGAAAAAAGATAAACAAGCTATTGATAATGACATTGAAACTGTACGTAAAAATATAGAGAATAACCGTGATATTATTCTTAATCGTTTGCAACAAGCGTCTGACAAACAACATGCAGCTGAAGATATATTAAACAGCGTGTTTAGTAAAAATGAAGCACAACACATCTTGAAAAATATTAAAACAAAAGGGCAGTCTGATAAACAAATTGCAGATCAGATTATGAAACAAATTGATGGATTAACTTCAACAACGAGTGATGACATCTTAAAATCTATGTTAGAACAAGCTACTAATAAAGAGGATTTATTAAAAACAATTTTATCTACACGTTTAGGTCAAAATGAAGCGGCTACTATTGCGAAACGATTAGCCAATGACCATTTAACAAATTCACAAATTGTTGATCGCTTAAAACAAGCATTTAATCAACATGGGCTTGTGTCTAGTGATGATATTTTAAATGATATTTTAGATAAAACGTCTAATCGTAAACAAGCCATTGAAACAATGTTAGCAACAAAATTAAACCAAGCAAAAGCGAACGCTTTAGCTGATATTATTTCAAGAGTACAATCTGATAAAGCGAATGCTTTGGATTTAGTGAAAAGTACAATTAATGGTAAAGCAAATGACTTATTACAACTTCAAAATAGCTTAGGTCAAGCCAAAAATAGATTAAATTATATTCTTGATCCAATTGTAAATCGCCCATCATTATTAGATCGTATTACGGGTAACACAAGTGGTTCAAATCTTGGTTCAAGTCTATTAGGCAATCTTCCTTCAGGTAGTAGTTTGCTTGATGGATTAACAAATGGAAACAGCTTACTTGACGGTATAAGTGATATTCCTAATCCAACACAAGGCTTATCATTAGGTCATTTAGGCGATGATGGTTTACTTAGCGGTTTATTTAATAGTGATGGAAATTTATCATTACCTGCAACAGGTGAAGCCATTAAGAAAAACTGGATTCCGATTGCAGCAGTGATTGCTATTGCAGGCGGGGCACTTGTATGGTTCAGTCGTCGTAAACATCACAAATCTAATAACTAAACCAAATAAATAGGAGTAAATAATTAATGCCATTGAACATTAATTATTTACTCTATTTTTATATGTTGAGTTGTTGCACTTAAATGGACAACTCAACATATGTAAAAGATGTATCCAAAGTATGAATCATAATCAATTTACTTTACATCATCATTGAATGTCATATGCATTAGACATAAACTTGAAGTGTGAAAAAACAATTTTAAAATGACTCAATTGTAATTATGACGTGGCACATGTTGAAGTGATTAAGATTAAAGGGGTGGGGAGCATGGAACACAGTGAACGCGTATCGCATACAGCATCTGATAAAAAAGAGAAAAAACGGTTTCGATTAAAAATGCCTGGTGCATTTACAATATTATTTATTTTAACCATTATTGCGGTGTTAGCAACTTGGATTGTGCCAGCAGGTGCGTATTCTAAGCTTTCTTATAAGCCAGGAGCGCATGAATTTAAGATTGTCGATGCACATAATAAAACAACGACAGTCCCAGGGACACAAGAGCAACTTGATAAATTAGGTGTCAAAATTGATGTGAATCAATTTAAATCAGGTGCTATCAATAAACCGATATCGATTCCTGGAACTTACGAGCGCTTGAAACAAAAGCCAGCGGGTCCCGATCAAATTACGACAAGTATGGTAAATGGAACGATTGAAGCTGTCGATGTCATGGTATTTATTCTTGTGCTTGGTGGTTTAATAGGCGTCGTACAAACGAGTGGTGCTTTTGAATCGGGATTATTAGCATTAACTAAAAAAACTAAAGGACATGAATTTTTACTGGTCTTTATGGTATCTATCTTAATGATTTTAGGTGGAACGTTATGTGGCATTGAAGAAGAAGCGGTCGCTTTCTATCCAGTGTTGGTACCTATCTTTATAGCGATGGGCTATGACTCTATTATATGTGTAGGGTCTATTTTCTTGGCGAGTTCTATTGGGAGTACGTTTTCAACCGTTAATCCCTTTTCAGTAGTCATCGCCTCTAATGCCGCAGGAACAACCTTTGTAGATGGATTATATTGGCGTATTGCTGGACTTATTGTAGCAACCATCTTTACGATTGGATATTTATACTGGTATGCAAAACGCATAAAAAAAAA
>NZ_KV813766.1:15172-27042 GCF_001813735.1 Staphylococcus sp. HMSC068C09 | reverse complement strand
AAAAAAAAATCCGAAACGATCATACACTTATGATGATAAAGTGAAGTTTGAACGACAATGGTCAGTGATTAAGAATAATAGTGAAGACAGTATCTTTACCTTACGTGAAAAAATTATTTTAATACTCTTTATCTTGCCCTTCCCAATTATGGTTTGGGGCGTCATGACTCAGGGATGGTGGTTCCCGATTATGGCGTCTATGTTTTTAGCCTTTACCATTGTGATTATGCTTATTGTCGCATTAGGTAAGAATGGATTAGGTGAGAAAAAAGTGGTCGATGCATTTGTTAATGGTGCATCAAGCTTAGTAGGCGTATCATTAATCATTGGTCTTGCACGTGGTATTAATAGGATTATGAATGATGGACTGATTTCAGATACAGTGTTAAATTTTTCATCATCACTTGTAAAACATGTGAATGGACCACTGTTTATTCTTGTATTATTGATTATCTTTTTCTTCCTAGGATTTATTATTCCTTCATCATCAGGATTAGCTGTACTGGCGATGCCAATATTTGCACCACTTGCTGATACAGTAGGTATCCCTCGATTTGTGATTGTTACAGCGTATCAATTTGGACAATATGCGATGCTATTTTTAGCACCAACAGGATTGATTATGGCTACATTACAAATGTTGGATATGAAATATTCACATTGGTTTAAATTTGTATGGCCAATTGTCGTTTTTGTATTTATCTTTGGCGGTGGCTTATTAGTTGCCCAAGTATTAGTATATTCATAATAAAAAAGCCATTGAGTTTCAAATTTTTGAAACTCAATGGCTTTTGTTATGCATTTATTTAGGTTGAATATAGTGTAAAGATGAGGCAGTATCCGCATCAATTTGGCGATATGATACAATACCTAATCCTTTTACATTTGATTCTGAAATAATGATTGATCCATCATCATTGACTTTTTCAACGAAAGCAACGTGACCATATAACCCACTTGCTCCAGATTGACCTGCTTCAAATACAACAGCTGTATGATTTTTAGGGGTTGTACTTACACTATAACCTGCGTCTTCAGCGCTATTATCCCAGTTATGTGCATCGCCCCAATGACCGCCTACATGTTTATCAAATTGTTGAACACGTTCGTACACATACCAAGTACATTGACCATATGGATACGGTGAAGCAACATCTGAAATTGAAAATGGCTTAAATGCACTTCCTGAAACATCTGTGCCACTACTTCCTGTTGATTTTGAGTATTTATCTAAATCAGGCATGTGTTTCTTATCAAAATCAGTTAAATTGTAATGTTCAATTAAGCTATTTAATTTCGTTGCATAGTTTGGATCAGTCGCATAAGTTTGGCTTAAATGACGTGTTGCTGAACGATAACTTGGTGCAATGTTTTTCCAAGATGATTTATAAATTGTAGGATTACCGTCAATACCGTGTTTGATTAAATCAGCATAATCTTTTAATGAAGCTTTAAGATTTGGATATTTACGGAAACTAGCATTAATACTAAATATATGATTATCGCTACTAGCTTCAAGTGTATTGAAGTTAACTGAAGCGCCTTTATAACTACCTTTCATACCGAATAAATTGTAGTTTGGTGCTTGTGCAAGAGCGCTATTACCTGAACTTGATTCTAAAATGGCCTGCGCAATCATGACAGAAGCATAAATGTCATTATCTTGCCCAATTTTATGCGCATCTTTAGCAATAGATGTAATAAATTCACGTGTTGCTTTATTTTCTACCACTGCCATCTTTCCATTAGTAACATTGTTCCCATCTAATTGTGGTACGTCTTGGAATAAACTTATAGCGCGTGTATTACTTTGTTTAAAATCATTTTCAAATGATTGTGGTGCTTCTTGTTTATGTTTTAGTTGTTTTTCCGTTGGTAATTGTGGATTGTCTTTATTTGTGTCTAGTTGGTCTTGAGTTGTTGATGTATCTTTTTTTGAATCTTCATTTTGTGATGCTTGAGATGTGCTGTCTTTTTTAGATGATGTATAGTCTTTATGTGTTTGTGTTGCTTTATCACTATATTTATCAAGAAGCGCATCTAGTACATCCTCTGATTGTTGACGATCTTTATTAGGTGTTGCTTGCTCTTCTTGAGAGGTTTGAGATGTTGTATTTTTTGTTGTTTGCTGTGATGTTGATTGATTGCTATTTTCAGATGTCGAGGACTCATTAGTATTAGAATCATTTAAATCTGAAGCTAATTGATTCAATGAATCTAAGGCTTTGCTTACGCTAGAATCATCAGTTGAATAATTGTTATTACTGTTACTATATTTAAATGATGACTCAGACGATTGATCTGACTGGTTATTTTCTGTTAGTACCTCAGATTGATTTGATGGTGTGGTATGACTATTTGACTTATCAGATGAGTCTTGAGGTGATGGATCAATTGTTGTGTGTTGATGTGATGATTCAGTACGATCTTCATCTGAAGAAGTTGTATTCGTTGCATTTTTGTCATCATTAGTATTAGATGAAGATGAATCACTTTCAACATGTTCATATTTAGAAATATCATCATCAAAATGGAATAAAGATGAAATCAAACTTGTTAAACTAAAGCCATTTTCAAAGTGACTAGGATCTAAAAAGTTTGATGAGAATGAATGATTTGAACCATTCATGTTAAATACAGATAATGGTGTATGATACGTGTCTTCATCTTTAGTATGAGATGAACGATTATTTTTCGAATGTGTTGATGATGGTTTAGAATGAGAAGCGGCATCTTCATTTGAAACTGTGTCTGATTGACTTTCTTTTGACTGAGAGTCTTGCTTTTTATTATTATCAGAGCTATCAGAAGTTGAATTTTCTGAAGATGGAATTTCATTGCTTTCAGTACGTGTTGTTTCTGATGTAGAAGTTGAATCCTCATTATTTGATTCAGATGTTTTAGTTTCTTTTGTATTCTCTTCAGCTTGAGCAACACTAGATGTAAATGTTGGTAAAACCAGAGTTGTAGTTAGCAAATATATCATAAATTTTTGCTTCGACATCAATAAACGCTCCTTAATTTTGTATAATATATTTTATAAATCCGTCTTAAGTCAGACGATTTCTATCGTATTTTAACGTAGCATTAGTTTTGTCGCTAAAATTATTTTCTGCTATAATGCATGAGTACCATTTTAATTGTTGACGTATATCAACTAATTATGGCATTCGTGATAAAAGTATTATACTAATTCTACGATATAAAAAACAATGTTTTAAATCATATTGATATAAATTCTTAATATTTCATTTTTAGGAGAGTGAAAATGAAGAACGCGTTTAAACTATTTTTGACAGACTTAAAGCGTGTCGCTAAAACACCTGCTGCTTGGGTAATTCTAGGCGGTTTGGCAATTTTACCTTCATTTTACGCATGGTTTAATTTATGGGCAATGTGGGATCCATATAGTAATACAGGTCATATTAAAGTGGCAGTTGTAAACGAAGACCAAGGCGATAAAATTCGAGGTAAGAAAATTAATGTAGGTAATACGCTCGAAGACACATTGAAGAACAATGATAAATTTGATTGGCAATTTGTCAGTCGGGAGAAAGCAGATCATGAAATACGAATGGGTAAATATTATGCAGGAATTTATATACCTAAGAAATTTACACATCAAATTACGGGAACACTTCGTAAACATCCGGAAAAAGCAGATATTACATATAAAGTGAACCAAAAAATTAATGCTGTCGCCCCTAAAATGACTGATACCGGTTCGACAATTATTGTTGATGAAGCCAATAAACAATTTAATACTACTGTAACGAAAGCATTATTGAAAGCAGCAAATAAAGTAGGTCTTCAAATTGAAGACGAAGTACCAACTATCGATAAAATTAAAAATGCAGTCTATACTGCCCATCAATCTTTACCTAAATTGAATAAAATTGCAGATAGAATTGTTTATCTTAATGATCATCAAGATCAGCTTGATCAATATGCGAATCAATTCCGTGATTTAGATACCTATAAAGATGATATTTTAAATGCTCAACAAAAATTAAATGATGTCAATGCAGCGATTCCTTCTTTAAATCAAAAAGCAAAACTCATTCTCGCATTGAATGAATATATGCCTAACATTCAGAAATTAGTGAATGTAGCAGCAGATGATATTCCTCAGACATTCCCTAAAATTAATAGAGGGGTAGAGATTGCGAGTCAAGGATTAGACTTAGCGAATCAACAACTTAATGATGCGCAAGGTTATTTAGGTATGGCTAAGCAACGTGTTGGGGATTATCAAGAGGCAACTAGGCGAGCACAAGCAGTTAATGGTAATGTGAATAATAATTTACGACAACAAAGTGCGACAACTAATGACAACGGTATGCCTCAATATACGATTCAAAAACTAAGTAATAGTTCGAATAATGATCAATTACCTAATGGTCAGATTCTTTCGAATGAAGATGTTAAATCAATGAATAGTGGACTTGCTGAAGCATTACTTGCATTATCTTCAAATGCGGATAAGCAAACTAAGGCATCACAATCTGATGTAAAAGCATTAAGAGATATAACGTATGGTGTTATTGCCTCTAATCGTCCAACAGAATATAATGACATGCTTCGAAATATTAAAGGACGTTTAGAAAACACTTCAAAATACAATCAACAATTGATTGATGTATTAAAAGAATTACAACAACGTGAACATGTGAATTTAGCACCACAAATTAAACGAATCGAAAGTACCAATAACCGTATTAATGATACGTTACGTTCTACTAACCAATTGATTGATGCATTATCAAGTGGTGGTAAAGGTAGTGCGGAGTCTATTAATGTATTAAGAAGCTTGCCAGCTTTAAATTCTGGTTTAGGTAGTTATAGAGATTACATTAAAGATAATTTAAATCATCGTTTACTTGTAGTTTCTAATGATATTACAAAACAATTAAGTGAAGGCCAAGTCGTATTATCAGATGTGCAATCTAAATTAAATACGATTAATCAAGTGATTCAAGCAGGTCAAGATATTGTAGGTAATGGTCAAACTCGTATTGCAACACTTCAAAGTGAATTACCATCACTTGAAGCGGGATATATTGAAGCAACTCAAACTGCTAAAAATTACTTCCCAACAGTACGAAAAAATGTAGCAAAAGCTGCAGACTTTGTACGTAATGATTTACCTGATTTAGAACAACGTCTTGCGAATGCAACAGCTACTGTTAATGCTAACTTACCAACATTATTTGATAAATACGATAACGCAGTAGATTTATTAGATGAGAATCAGCCAAAAGCAAAAGAAGCTTTAGCGAATTTAGCGAACTTTGCACAAACAAAATTACCTGGCATCGAAAGAGATTTAAATAAGGCTAATGATATATTCAATCAATTGGACGATGATGATGCAGTAGATAAGCTTGTTAATAGTCTAAAAAATGATTTGAAAAAACAAGCAGATGTTATCGCGAATCCAATCAATAAGAAAACAGTTGATGTTTTCCCAGTCAGAGATTATGGTTCAGGTATGACACCATTCTATACGGCATTAGCTATTTGGGTAGGTGCCTTATTATTAGTAAGTTTATTAACAGTGCATAACAAACATGAAGAATTAGCAGATCAGTTAACGAAACGACAAGAATATCTTGGTAAAGGAATGTTCTTTATCTTGATGGGTGTATTACAAACCCTCATTGTTACAACAGGTGACTTATTCTTACTTCATGCGCAAGTAGAATCACCATTGCTCTTTGTACTCGTTGCATTATTTGGAGCCATAGTGTTTAATACCATTGTTTATACGTGTGTATCTATATTGGGTAACCCAGGTAAAGCGGTAGCCATCATTCTTTTAGTATTACAAATTGCAGGCGGTGGCGGTACCTTCCCAGTAGTTACACTACCTAAGTTCTTCCAAAACATTTCACCTTATTTACCATTTACGTACTTAATTGATTGTTTACGTGAAGTTGTAGGTGGTATTGTACCAGAAATTTTAATTACAAAATTAATTATATTTGGGCTCTTCGGTCTTGGTTTCTTCTTAATTGGATTTATTGCTAAACCATTCTTAGATCCAATTATGACTAAGATTGCAAAACGCGTAGAAGAAAGTAAAGTAACAGAATAGAAAATAAAAGAGCCTGATTGATAATGAAACATCATTATCAGTCAGGCTATTATTTTTTAATTAGATTTGTTATTAGATTCACTACTACGATGAGTGTGACTTTCAGTTGAAGACTGCGTACTTTGTTGCGATGAAGGTTTTTCTTCTGTTGAAGGTTGTTCAGTTGATGTTTGCTCTGAAGATAGTTTGTCTTCTGTGCTTTGAGATGTGGGTTGTTTTGATGTGTTACTTTCTGAACGATGTTGTGATTGTGACGTAGTTGATGATTCGCTTGTTTTTGGCTGTGTAGTCTGAACAGTAGAGTGACGTTGCGTCGTTTGTTGTTGTTCTTGTATTGATTGACTGGTTGGCTCAGATTGCGCAGTGGTACCATTGTCAGACTGACTTGTTTCATTAGATTGAACTGTATGACTTTCAGAAGTAGTTTCTTTTTTATCTTTCTTTTTAGTAGATTGTGTTTGATTTGGCTCAGATTGATTAGAATGAGTGGCTGCAAAAAAGACTGAGAATCCTAATGTTACAACAAGTAATATAATGACTATAGTTGCTAATATTTTTTTCAAATGATAGTCCTCCATTTTTAATTCATTTCTTTAATTTATTATAATCAAAGTTCAACAAATAGGTAGTATGTATATAACCAAATCATATTACATTTTATTTACATAATTCTGTGATAGATACATCTAAAGTACAGTGAATTAAGACAAAGAGTATGAGATAATAATAGTGAAATAAAAATCCATTAGAGAAAGAAGGACAATCATGAATAAAATAGTTAAATCTATAGCATCAGTTACTTTAGCATTTGGGACAATGTTAGGCGTAAGTACAACTGTTTTACCAATCGAGGATACAGCGCATGCAGCTACAAAGCCATATTATGTATATAACGGGTATGTAGATAAAGACGCAAAATTTGTAACCAATAAACAGTTTATTAAAGCAGTTAAATATGGAAATGTAACAATGAATGGAATAAAATTTGAAAAAGTGCATAGTAATAAAAAACTTGAAAAATATAACCAAACATTTACTGGTGTAAGTAAAGATGGTAAAAAGGCGAATAAAGTTCAATTTAGTGTTAAAGAGGATTTAACATATGATCAATTGAAAAAAGCGTATGGCTCAGATTTTAAAAAAGTAAAAGGTACTCCAAGTGATAAAAAAAGTGGTATTTTCGAATATCAACCTAAGAAAGATGGATTAATTGTTTCTTTTGTTATCACACATGGAAGAACAGTAGAAGTAGATATTGGCTATGAAGGTGTCACAACAAGTAAATAAATGATAAATAAGAGCGGAATTGAGTTCAATTCCCGCTCTTTTTTTATTATTCAATGTGACATAATACTGCAAATTCGAGTTGCATTGTTTGTGAGCCATTCTCATTACTAATTGTAATATACCGCTTTAAAATATCAATACGTTTAATATAAGCTGCAATAGAATGAATTGTACCATTTCTAAAATAACTAATCATAGCGAGTTGATGAGTTGTATATTTTTCAATTAATCGTCGATTCAGAATATTGAATTGATCATCCGACAAAGAGGGCATCGCTATTTTATTTTGATTTTCGATAAAAGTTTTTATTCGTTCATATTGTTCAGGCATCACTGCAAAAGGTTATATATATGTTGAAGAATATAGACTATTTTGTTTAAAATGAATCATATTTTAAGAAAAAATGAACAAAGTAAAAATATTAAATAGTCTTTTTTTATTACGTGTAATAAGTTTAATATGTATGATGTAAAAAGAATTTGAATAGTGTATACTTATACTATTAAAATTAGAAATGAGATTATTATGAAAATAGTAGAAGTAAAATCTAAGAATGGTACCAATTTTATGATTTTAGATGGTAATAATGAACCTATAGTAGATGCAGTAAGATATTTGAAGTATCTGGATAGTGTTAAGAAAAGTTTAAATACCAAGAAAACCTATGCCTATGCACTAAAAAATTTTTTTGTTTACTTAGAAAGTAAAAAGATATGCTATAAAGAAGTTAGTTTTGATAACTTTGTTGATTTTATAAGATGGATGAAAACACCTTTTGAATATGAGAATGTCCTCTCTTATCACCGAAAAGAAAAAAGCATTAGTCCTAAGACAATTAATCTGACTATGACTGTAGTATCTAATTTTTATGATTATCTCTATAGGAGTAAAAAATTAGATGTTAATTTCTATGATTTTATGCATATGGAAAGTAAATACTCTAAAAAATATAAAAGTTTCATGCATCACATAAATAAGGACTATAGAACGTTGAAAAATATTTTGAAAGTTAAAGAACCAAAGAAAAAAATAGAAGTGTTAACTAATGCGGAGGTTAAGAAATTATTAGAGGAAGCTAATAATATTAGAGATAAATTCTTAATACAATTACTATATGAAACCGGATTACGTATAGGTGAGGTATTATCATTACGTATTGATGATATTAAATTTGACTTTAGAAAAGGCCATCAAATAGTTTTGAAAAATAGATTTAATGATAATGGTACTTATTTGAAAACTGGGGAAAGAAAAATATTTATTTCCCAATCGTTAATTGATTTATACGATGATTATGTCTACGAAATAATTGACGAACTTTCAATATGTTCTGATTATCTTTTTGTAAAAATAAAGGGGAGAAATGTAGGAGAAGCTATGAATTATAGTGATATATATTCATTATTTAAAAGGCTAAAACATAAAACATCTATAAATGTTCATCCTCATTTATTTCGCCATACACATGCAACTGTTTTTTATAATGAAACTAAGGATATAAAACAAGTTCAAGAAAGACTTGGTCATAGTAATATACAAACGACTATTAATTTATATGTTCATCCCACTGAAGAAGATATACGTGAAGATTGGAATAAAGTAAAGCATCAATTTCAAGTTTTTAATAAAGGGGAATGACTATGTCAATACCAATTAATTTACCTACAAACAGTACTATGATTAATGAATTATGTACATTACAAAGTAGAACCATCAATATAAAAGGAGAGGTTTTAATAACTGAAATATATGATGATTACTTTTTTAAAAATGATGAGTGGCACATTACAGCTTTTAACAAATTCAAGCAATTTCAAGATAGTATCAAGAACTATAGAGACAAAAGAAAAAATGTTTTCTTTAGGATTAAAAGTAAAAATTTGAATTTAGAATTTAAATACCTTTTTTTGAAACTGATAGTTAAAGAGGATTGGTCCTTATCTAATTTATTTAATACTGGAGCAGTAAAGCTTAATAAGATTGCTAAGTTCTTTAATGAAGTTTATCCAAATTTAAATTCTTTACTTGATTGTGATATAAATACATTAGAAAAGCACTGGTTTAATTGGCTGACTGAAAATAATATACCAATAAAAAGAAGATCATCAACAATAGTTTTTGGTGATTATGAATACAAAAGCGGACTGGCTTCTTTTTTAAAGAATATGTACATTAATCTAATTAAGTTCATTGATAAGCGAGAAGAATGGGAAAAAGATAAATGGGATATTAGAAATTTAGAAAAATATGGATTGAGTTATAATAAAACACTAACTGGCAATTATTTAAACTTTGAAAAAATTGAGTCAATTAAAATGCGAGAATTAGCAAAAAAATATTTAAAAAATCGTTTGATAACTGGTGATATAGCATTTGCTACAGCAAGGTTTTATATAAGAGTTTTAACTAGGTTTTTTCAAAATATATCTAAAAATAAAGAAACAAGGAATAGTTTAAATGAACTAGATAGATGTCATATCGAAGCATATATAGAATTTTTGTTTGAATATGCAGCTAATAAACATTTGCAAAGTACTAAGAATTTTGTGAGAGAAGAATTAAAAACAATTAGAAGGTTCTTAAACGATATTATAACTCAAAACTATGCTATAGCACCGTACCAAGATATACGATTTTTAATTTATCCTCAAGACTTACCTAAACACGAAAAGAAAAATAGTAGCCAAATTGATTATATCCCAGATTTTGTATTGGAACAGCTTTTTGAGCATATAAATGATTTGCATAAAGATTTAATACCTGTAGTTTGGATAGCTTTTAAAACAGGATTAAGAATTTCTGATGTATTGACATTACAAAATAATTGCCTTGCAAAAGTTAATGGAAAGTATTCAATAATCACAGATATTGCTAAAACTTTTGTTAAAGGACATAGAATACCAATTGATAATAAATTAGCTGATATAATAGCAGTTTTAATAGCCGATTCTAAAAGTAAAAGTACAAAAGATAATAATCCTAATAATTATATTTTTGCTATTTATAAAGGAAAAAGAAAGGGAATGCCCTTTACACAACATATGGTCAGAGCACACTTAAATCATTTATCAAAGACTAAAAATATTATTGATGAACAAGGAGAAATCTTCCATTTCAAAACTCATCAATTTAGACATACCTATGCAGTAAAATTGTTAAATGGTGGAGCAGATATATTAACGATACAAGAATTATTAGCACACTCCTCACCAGAAATGACTCTAAGATATGCTAAGTTACTTGATGATACAAAGAGAAAGGCTTTTGAATCAGTTATTGATCAAGGAGCTTTTAGTTTTGATGTTGACGGTAAAATTAAAAATATACAGCATAGTAGTGAACTATCTGAAAAAGCATTGAATTCTTTATGGCAAGAACATAAATTAAACGCAATGGACAATCCTTATGGCACTTGTCATGCTAGATTGAGTGGTGATTGTCCATACATGGAAGCTCCGCCATGCCTGACTTGTAATTCTGGGAAACCATGTAAGGATTTAGCTATTGGATTTTCTGATTTAGATGTTGAAAAATATGAATTACATATCAAATCAACGGTCAAATCTATAGAATTAGCTAAAAATAATAATAGACAAGATATGGTTGAAAAGCATATAAATATATTAAATAAATATGAAGAAATACTAGGTAATATAAAAGATGGAAACATTATATTCGGGAGAAGTAATAGAATAAAAGTATAGAGGTTAAGATGGAAAAATTTAATAGACAAGAACAATTAAAACAGTTGCATGCAGAACGAAAAGTTAAAACCGAGAAAAAAGTTGATAAAGCAATAAATGATTTAGTTCAAAAAAATAAAGAAATTAACTTTAACATCGTTTCTAAACATTCAAAAGTTTCGAAAGCTACATTATATAAAAATAATAAAATTCGAAAGAAAATAGAGAAGTTACGTGAACAAAACAGAGAAATATTTGTTCATAAAAATAAAAATGACGGTAAAGATGCGTTAATCTCCTCTTTAAAAAGAAAAGTAAATTCTTTAGAAAAAGAGAAAAAAATGTTGAAAGAAGAAATTAGCGTTTTATATTCTAGGCTGTATGAGGATATTTAAAATAATGGACAATAAAATTGAAAAGATTCTAGAAGATATTAATAAATTACAAGGCTATAAAGTAACATATCAATATGCTACTGCTATAAATATAAAAGATAATAACATGAACCCTTGGTTTGAAAAAATTGAGGAAATTCTATTGAATGTAAAAGGAGTTATACGCATTTTATCTCCTGACAACCCCCCGGTAAATTATGATTATTGGATTTTACCTGGAAGATATAAAAGACATACAAAAGAATATCACGAAAAACTAGAAAAATTTTTAGAAAAATTTGCTACTAATGCAAATATTAATGATGGATTGTTTGATCAAAATAATATACATGGATACAAATATAAAAAATATATATTCACTCCACATATTGAAATTACTCATGAGAACACTTTGAATTTATTTTTTT
>NZ_KV813766.1:0-15072 GCF_001813735.1 Staphylococcus sp. HMSC068C09 | reverse complement strand
TTTTTTTAACCTTAACTATATTTAACAATGGTACATTTGTTATAGAAATCATTGAAGACTTAGAGAGTATAAACTTTGGAAGCGACTTGTATAGTACTTTCTCATGTGTAAAAGATAAGATATATCCTCTAATTAATCAAGAAAAAAATAATAGACAAAGACAGTATCAATTGTATGGTAATAGACATTGTAAAAATATTAGAGATGTTTCTAGACAAATTAATAGAATTATAAAAATTAATAGTAAGGATATTTTTGAATATAAAGTATCTAAAAATATGGGTTTTGAAGTTTATTATTTAGCTAATGAAAATGAATTTACTGATGATCCTTTCTATGAGGACGTGAAGATTCAAGAGTGGTTAGTAAATGCGCCTATTTTTTCATTTGAAGGAAAAAGTAAACATTTTAGGCAAGATGGTTATAGCGATAATTATATAAACTTCTTGAATAAAGCATCTGTTTTTGTAGTTTGGATGGATGAGCAAGAAGAAGATGTTTTAGAAAAATGTTCTCAAATGGCACTTTATTTCAATAGTTCTGCTAATTTCTTTTTCTTAGAAACTATGTTAAATGAATTACAATTGTATGGGTATCAACAATATAATTTAAATGGAAAAAAAGAAGCCCTATATTTTAGACAATGGATACTAAATTTCAAGAGATCTATTGCAATTATTTATAGAACAGAGCTTTTACCTAGTTTATATTTATATTTGTATCTAAAGAATAATAATGATTTTAAATCTCCACAATATATTGAAGAATTAAACAAAGAAGAATTATCACTAATTGAATTGGAGCAGTCATATAAGGAAGAAGAAAGAAGCGAAAAATTAAATAAACTTTTGTTAATAATAAGTCTTTTATCAATTTTCCAAGTAGTAGAAATTTTTTTCAGTGATAAAAATAATATATTTAATATCAGTATGATACTTATAATGATTTTGCTAGAAGTATTTCGAAAAAGGTAATTATAAGAACACTATTTAAACTTTTTAAAAGTTTAAATAGTGTTAAGTGATACTACAAACGTTAGCATTATTTAAATTATATATATTATTGTTAGTATCAGAAAAGGAAAATGTATTACTAATTTCATCCTTTTTTAAAATTTTTCCTGTATATTTTGAAATGTTACCGTCTTCCCAATATGAGATTGTACATAACTCATCATTTTGAATTTTTATTTGAAAAATCTGATCTAAATTATCTAATGAATCATGTGTTAGCAATGGTTTTTCTATTTTATTTTGATCCTTTATAATTTGTTCTAAAATTTCAAACTGTTGCGGGAGAGTCGCAAAAGCTTGCCATTTGATTTTTCCACGCCCTTGAGGGATTTTAGGGTTTAAATATTTTCTTGGTATTTTTCTATAATCAGTTTCATATTTATATTCATCTGGCGCATTAGGATTTGGAATCATGTTTACCACCTCATCATCATTGTAGAACGTATGTTCTTTTTTGGCAAGGATTATATAATTTTTTAATGTGATTAATTAATTAATTTAAAATAAGTTATTTTCTATATGGAAAAGTTGAGTAAGATTATCGAGCATTTATAATTATAGTAACTGGAATTATGATGTTTGGTATGTTAATAGTATTTTCTCTTTTAAAAAATGTGAACATAAAAAAATAGAACATATATAATTATAAATAATATATATGTTCTTCGATATTATGAAGTTTTATGAAAGATAGAATTATATCAGTTTTTGTAGTACATTTAGACTATTAAAATTTGTTTATTACATTCTTGGCGGTTTCACTTATCAATTTATCATTAGGTTTATCACTTTTATTGTCTTTATTCGTAAAAATGACTAAAATAATAGGTTCAGATTGGTTCTTAGGATAAACAAAAGCTACATCATTTCTAGAAGCATATGTTATTGCTTGACCACTTTTATCAGCAACCTTATAGTCTTTTGGAACACCATCTTTAATTAAAGTGTCTCCGTTTTTATTATTTAACATTAAATCAAGTAAGAAATTTTTATTTTTTTTGCTTAATTTTCCATTTGCGATAAGTTTATTTAAAGTCTTGCCGAAAGCAGCAGGCGTTGAAGTATCTTTTTTGCTCTTTGGTGAATAGTAATTTAATTCTATTTCATATCTAACTGGATTTGTTACTTTATCTCCCAATTTTTTTAAACGTTTTTTAATTTTTTTGATTCCACCGATTTCGTTTATAATTTTATTGTTTGCTGTATTATCACTATACTTCATTGAAGCCTCAATAAGTTCTTTTAAAGTGATATCTTTTCCTACATATTTTTCTAAAATAGGAGAATAAGCAACTATATCATCTTTGTTAATATGTACTTTTTTATTTAACTTATTATAAGGTACTTGTTCTAACAAAATAGCACTATTTATCGCTTTTGAAGTTGAAGCATAGGCAAATCTCTTATCGGCATTAAATTTTACTTCCTTACCACTTTTAGTATCTAATGCATAGACACCAATATTAGCATTATATTTCTTTTCTAAATTATTTAACTCTTTAGCATGTGAACTGGTTGAATTACATGCACTTAAAACTAAAGCAATTGCAATTAAAAGTATTAACTTTTTCAAAATATACCCTCCAATATTACAGTTGTAATTTCTATAAATCAATAATATTACAATTGTAATATTCGCGTCAATAGTTTATTATAAATATTTGAAAGAAGGTGTTGAAATGGCTAAGTTATTAATAATGAGCATAGTAAGCTTTTGTTTTATATTTCTATTGTTATTATTTTTTAGGTACATATTAAAACGCTATTTTAATTATATGTTAAATTATAAAGTTTGGTATCTAACTCTTCTTGCAGGATTAATTCCTTTCATCCCTATTAAATTCTCTTTTTTTAAATTTAATAATTTGAATAATCAAGAGCCCACAGTTGAAAGTAATTCACACAATTTGAATCCTAACATAAATACCACTAAACCTGTTCATGAGTTTACAACAGACATCCATAAGTTTAATTGGGATTCAATAGATAATATCTGCACAGTTATTTGGATAGTTTTAGTTATTATTTTAAGTTTTAAATTTTTAAATTCTTTATTATATCTTAAGTATTTAAAGAAACAGTCACTTTATCTAAATGAAAAAGAAAAAGATAAAATAAACAAGATACTTTTCAATCATCAATATAAAAGAAATATTGTGATTCGAAAAGCAGAATCTATTCATTCTCCAATAACTTTTTGGTATGGAAAATATATTATTTTGATTCCCAGTTTATATTTTAAAAGTATAAATGACAAAAAACTAAAATATATAATATTGCACGAGTATGCTCATGCTAAAAACAGAGATACTTTGCATTTAATTATCTTTCATATTTTTTCTATTGCTATGAGTTATAATCCACTAATACAAATTGTAAAAAGAAAGATGATTCATGACAATGAAGTAGAAGCCGATAGATTTGTCCTTAATAATATTAACAAAAATGAATTTAAGTCTTATGCGGAAGCTATTATGGATTCCGTATTAAAAACCTCATTTTTCAACAAAAATATATTAAGCCATTCATTTAATGGTAAAAAATCATTACTCAAAAGAAGATTAATTAATATAAAAGAAGGCAATCTGAAGAAGCAGTCAAAATTAATTCTAATTTTTATTTGTATTTTTACTTTTTTTATCATGATAATTCAAAGCCAGTTTTTAATGGGGCAATCCTTAACTGATTATAATTATAAAAAGCCCTTACAAAGCGATTACCAAATTTTAGATGAAAGTAAAAATTTTGGTTCAAATAGTGGATCTTTCGTTATGTACAGCATGAAGAAAGACAAATACTATATTTATAATGAAAAAGAAAGTAGAAAAAGATATTCTCCTGATTCAACTTACAAAATTTATTTAGCACTGTTTGGACTTGACCGTCATATTATAAGTGATAAAAATTCACGTATGTCATGGAATCATAATCATTATCCTTTCGATTCTTGGAATAAGGATCAAGATTTAAATACGGCAATACAAAACTCAGTTAATTGGTACTTCGAACGTATTAGTAATCAATTATCAAAGAACTATACTTCTGATCAACTCAAGCAATTAAATTATGGTAATAAAAATTTGGGAAGTTATAAAGCCTATTGGTTGGAAGATAGTTTGAAAATATCTAATCTTGAACAAGTAATAGTTTTAAAAAATATGATGGAACAAAATAACCATTTTAGTAAAAATGAAAAGAAACAATTATCTTCTTCGTTATTGATTAGAAAAAATGAAAATTATGAATTGTATGGGAAAACAGGTACAGGTATAGTAAACGGGAAATATAATAATGGGTGGTTTGTAGGTTACGTAATTACAAATCATGATAAGTATTATTTTTCTACACATTTATCAGATGAAAAAGCCTCTGGTGAAAATGCTAAATTCATAAATGAAAAAATATTAAAAGAAATGGGTGTTTTAAATGGCCAATAAGCAAGTTGAAATATCTATGGCTGAATGGGATGTTATGAATATAATATGGAATAAAAAATCAGTATCAGCTAATGAAATTGTAGTTGAGATTCAAAAAAATAAAGAAGTTAGCGATAAGACGATTAGAACATTAATTACAAGACTATATAAAAAAGAGATTATAAAACGCTATAAATATAATAATATTTATTTTTACTCATCAATTATTAAAGAAGATGATATTAAAATGAAAACTGCTAAAACCTTTCTTAATAAATTGTATGGAGGGGATATGAAAAGTTTAGTGCTTAATTTTGCGAAAAATGAAGAATTAAATAACAAAGAAATTGAAGAATTGCGAGACATTTTAAATGATATTAGTAAAAAATAAATAGATATAGGGTTCAAACATAATACATATATAAATTATGTTTGAACCCTATTAAATTAGATTTTTTATGAGATTAGTACATATAATAAACGGTGCCCACTTAATCATGCCACGTCCTTGTGGTATATTAGCGTCTAAATATTCTCTAGGAATGTTACGATAATCTGTTTCATGTTTGTATTGATCAGGAATCATTAAAACCACCTCGCTCATATTATAGAACATATGTTCGTATTATTGAAGTGATTTCTTATAATATAAATAAATTTTATATTTAAAAATTAAAATAATGAGTTTATATATCATAAGACCACAAGTTTAACAAAGGGGAAGTAAACTCGTGGTCTAATGTTATGACGTAGTATAACTTTTTATGAAGGAGTAAATAGGACTATTACTCCTAATTATAGTATACCACAATTTTATAAAAAAATATTTAAATAGATAACCAATTGCTATAATGATTGTATAGATATGAGTAAAGAAGTATGATATGAGTAGTTTAAAGAGAAAGAGGAAAACGCATATGAAAAAGATAACAAAAGTATGTATAGCTACAACAATAGCGTTTAGTACACTATTAGGTGCTAGCGTCACAGGCGCACTTGTTCAACAGCCGACTGTACACGCAGCAACGTCATCATATTACAACTATGATGGTTATGCGGGTCAAAATGCTTCATTCGTATTAGATAAACATTTTAAAAATGCGATTAAAGCTGAAAATGTTAAATTTAATGGCATTAAAATTAAATCGACAACATCTAATAAATCGGTATTGAAATATGATCAATACTTCAGAAATGTATCTAAAGATGGTAAAACTGCCTCGTTATTAGATATGGAAGTCAAAGGTCAACTTTCATTAACACAACTTAAAAAAGTATATAGTAAAGAGCTACAAAAAATTGATAATGGTAACAACAACGCAACAGGTATTTATTACTATCAACCTAAACAAAATGGTATGACAGTTTGGTTTGATGTTAATAAAGGTAAAGTAGATCGAGTCGTATTAGGCTATAGTACAGTACAACAAGCAATGAATTAAATGGGTGATTGAAGTGAACGTATTCGCTTCAATCATTTTTTATACACATAAGCGAATAAATATTAAATGATTATATAAAGGTATGTCAAGTTGAAATTTTAAAATCCTCTTTTAATCACTAATTAAAAGATTTTATTATTGGAAATTAACATTTAATGCTACGATAGAATTATATACATGAAATGTATATTTTGAACCGCTACTCCATGATAATGACATATCAATATACCATTTACTTGAAGGAGGAATACAAATGACAAAGGGGCCAATTCAAGTTAATAATGAAATCGGTACATTAAAAACAGTGCTATTAAAACGACCAGGTAAAGAGTTAGAAAATTTAGTACCTGATCATTTAAGTGGATTGTTGTTTGACGACATTCCATATTTAAAAGTGGCACAAGAAGAGCATGATCAATTTGCAGAAACACTTAGAAGTGAAGGGGTAGAAGTCGTTTATCTAGAACAACTTGCTGCTGAAGCAATTGAAAATGAAGATGTAAGACAGCAATTGATTGATGATATTTTATCAGAATCTCAAAAAACAATTTTAGGACATGAGAAAGAAATTAAAGATTATTTTTCAAAGCTATCTAATCAAGCACTGATTGAAAAAGTAATGGCAGGTATAAGAAAAGAAGAAATTCAACTTGAAACAACGCATCTCGTTGAATATTTAGATGATCGTTATCCATTTTATTTAGATCCAATGCCTAATCTATATTTTACACGTGATCCACAAGCAAGTATTGGTAGAGGTATGTCGATAAATCGTATGTATTGGCGCGCAAGACGTCGTGAATCTATTTTTATGACGTATATTCTAAAATATCATCCACGTTTTAAAGATGCAGATATACCGGTGTGGCTTGATCGTACGTCACCGTTTAACATCGAAGGCGGAGACGAGCTTGTGCTTTCTAAAGAAGTATTAGCTATCGGTATTTCAGAACGTACATCAGCTGAAGCCATTGAGCGACTAGCAAGAAATATATTTAAAGACGACTATACTACATTTAAAAAAGTACTTGCGATTGAAATACCTAATAGTCGTACATTTATGCATCTAGATACTGTATTTACAATGATTGATTATGACAAATTTACAGTGCATGCAGCTATTTTTAAAGAAGAGAATCACATGAATATCTTTACAATTGAGCAAGATGAAATGAAAGATGATATTAAAATTACACACTCTAGACAGCTACGAGAAACGTTAGCTAATGCATTAGGTGTAGATAACGTAGAATTTATACCTACTGGTAATGGAGATGTCATAGAGGGTGCTAGAGAACAGTGGAACGATGGGTCTAATACATTATGTATTCGTCCAGGCGTTGTGGTGACATACGATAGAAACTATGTCTCTAATCAATTATTACGTGATAAAGGTATTAAAGTGATTGAAATTAAAGGTAGTGAATTAGTACGTGGTCGTGGAGGTCCAAGATGTATGAGTCAACCTTTATTTAGAGAAGATATATAATGTTTTCACGTGAAACAAGTTATAATCAAAAACGTTAGTCATTTGGCTAGCGTCTTTTTATATTAAAAAACATTCCATTAGTCTACAAAAAGTGTAAAATAGATATCATACTTATAAATTGGAAGGACGAAACAATATGGCATTTATGACTATTAATTATAAATCACCTACGATTGGGATGAATCAATCGTTTACAGCCATCGTTCCAGAAGACGATAGCTTTTTTAAACAACATGAACCTGTAAAACCATTAAAAATGTTATTACTGCTCCATGGTCTATCAAGTGATGCGACATCGTATATGCGACTAACGAGTATTGAACGTTATGCAGAAGCACATCAGTTAGCAGTGATTATGCCGAATGCAGATCACAGTGGCTATGCGAATATGGCTTTTGGTCATAGCTACTATGACTATATATTAGAAATTTACAATTATGCACATCAAGTGTTACCAGTATCTAAAAAAAGAGAAGATAATTTTATTGCAGGTCATTCAATGGGTGGTTACGGAACAATAAAATTCGCTTTAACTCAAAGCCATTTATTTTCTAAAGCAGCGCCATTGTCAGCGGTATGTGATGTACAATCATTACTCCATATTGAGTGGAATGACTTTGATCCCAAAGCCATTGCCGGTGAAGCTTTAAAAGTTAAAGGTACAGAGTTAGATACCTATCACTTAGTGGATGAAGCGGTTGATAAAGACGCAACACTTCCAGAACTCTTTATTCAATGTGGCACAGAAGATTTCTTATATGATGATAATCAACGATTTATGAAATATTTAGATGAAAAAGGTATCAATTATAAATATGAAGAAGGACCTGGGGAACATGATTATGCTTTTTGGGACAAAGCAATTGAACGTACAATTGATTGGTTAGTGGAGAAATAAAAATATCCCTTTGTGATGATACGTCACAAAGGGATATTTCGTTTTATTTAATGATTTCAATCGTAAATGGAACAACAAAATCTTCGCCCTTATTCATTGCAAGAATAGCTAAAATGGTATAGATAAAACCAGCAATACCTACAACGAATAAAGTTAAGTAACCAATTAACACCACAGTTAAAACTAAACTCGCAAATTTTCGAATGTCATCGATTAACCCATCAAACATATTGATACATCTGGTAATAATAGATAACCAAAAATAAGAAATAGATACTTTTTCTATTTCTTATTTTTTTAATTCATAAACTAATTTGAGTTATTATTTTGAGTATTTTAAAATAATGACAAGTATTAATTATTTTAGGTTTTTCGTGAATATAAAAACTCTACTCTAAATCAATAAGGAGCGTAAGTTTAGTGTACAGATATTACATCACTTCAGTCGTTATTTTTCTAGTATTTTCACTGATATGTGGTATGGCGCTTGTTGAGGACAATAGTACAAAAGTTTCCGTTGTGGCAGTAGGAGATAATTTAATTCATCCTGTTGTCTATCATGATGCACAACATTCTGATGGTACATTTAATTTTAAGCCAATGTATTCTAACATAAAGAAAGACATAGCTAGTCCTGATTTAGCTTTTGTCAATCAGGAGTCTCCACTTGGTGGGGATGATATTCCATATTCTGGATTTAAACGATTCAATACACCTAGTCAGGTAGCAAGTGACATTGTTGCAACAGGGTTCGATGTGATTAATGGTGCAAATAATCACTCCTTAGATCAAGGAGATCAAGGGATCACAAATCATATACAGACTTGGGAAAAATTTGATCATAACGTATTGTTTACAGGGATATACAATTCGAAAAAAGAGGCGAATCGTGTACATACCATTTCTAAAAATGGCGTGAAAATCAGTGTATTAAGTTATACATATGGAACAAATGATATGGTCTCAAACTATCCATATACAGTAAAAACGTTTGATGAAGCTACTATTAAACATGATATACGAAAAGCAAAACAACAAAGCGACGTCGTCATGGTGTCGGCACATTGGGGAAATGAAAATCACCATACACCAAATAAAACACAGAAGAAGTACGCTCAATTATTTGCAAATGAGGGTGTAGATGTCGTCATTGGCACGCATCCACATGTGATTCAACCAGTAAAGTGGGTTAAAGCAAAAGATCATCACCATAAAACCTTGGTAGCTTATTCTTTAGGTAATTTTTTAAATGGACAATATGGTGGAGATGAAAATAATCAATTGTTAGGAAGGATAAACTTCGATGTAGTAAAAGAACCTAAAGGTGTACATTTAGAAAATGTTAAATGGACAAGCATGGTCAATCATTACGAACAAGCACGTCCTACCAATAAACAAACACGACAACATTTTAAAATTTATAACCTTGATGATTACACATCACAATTAGCAGAGAAACATGGACTACAGTATGATTCAGACAGTGAATGGAATATCAAACATTTACAGGATATTACAAAAGATGTGATCGATAATAAATTTTTAAATGAAAAAAGTTTATAAAAAAGAGCGACTAAATATGTATTAATGACATATATAGTCGCTCTTAATTGATTTATTTAAATGTTCTCCCAATATCCATTATTTGTTTTGATTAGCGAATGATTTAGAGATATCACGTAGTGTTTGAGGCGCGTCATCCCATTTCATTGTGACTTCAGTGAAGTGCATGTGATTTGGTTGGGTATTAATATCATCAAACGTTTCTTTTAAATCTTTGGAAGATTTAACGTCATGTACTTGTACAGTATCTCCACCAAATACTTTTGGTAATGCTTTGTAATCCCACATGTTGATATCGTTATATGGCTCTTCCATACCATGAATGAGACGTTCAACAGTATAACCATCATTATTAATTAAGAAAATCACAGGTTTAATATCTTGGCGAATCATTGTTGATAATTCTTGAACAGTCAATTGGAATGACCCATCACCAATTAATAAGATATTACGACGGTGTGGGTTAGCTAATTGGGAACCTAATGTAGCTGGTAATGTGTAACCAATTGAACCCCATAAAGGTTGACCGATAAATGACATGTTTTTAGGTAAAGCTAAACTGTAAGCCCCAAAGAAGGATGATCCCTGTTCTGCGATTAATACATCATTGCCACCAATAAAGTCTTGCATCATTTTAAAGTAAATATCTTGAGTTAACGTATCATCAGTTAATTCATAGTCACCTGATTTTGGTTGTTGATAAGAGGGGAATGAATGTTTATTTGTATAATCTATCGTACTTAACGCTTCTAAGAATTCAGGCAATGCAATTTCTGTATCACTCGTATCGTTTAATTTGAATAGGCGATGGTTAATCATGACCACTTCGTTAATATCAAATTGATATGAAAAGCCTGCAGTGGCTGAATCAGTTAATTTGGCACCAATATTTAAAATAGCATCGCTATGATTGACATAGTCTTTAATGTCATCTTTAGCAATTTCCCCATCATAAATACCCATATAGTGTGGGTTTTCTTCATTAAATGCCCCTTTACCTAACGATAATTGAACAACTGGAATATTCGTTTTATTGACAAATTCTTCTAATTCATCATGTAGATGAAAACTATTGATTTCATGACCTGCAATAATTAATGGTTGTTTAGCTGAACGTAACTTATCAGCCACCATATCTACATAGTGAGATACATCTTGTTGAGGTGTTTTTTCAACTTTGAATGGTTGTTCAACTTCAATATCTGACACTGCTACATCGATTGGTAAGTGAATGTGTACAGGTCGACGTTCTTGAATTGCAGCATTGATTACTCTAGGAATTTCAGTTGTTGCATTTTCAGTTGTAATATAGGCTTGTGCAGTAGTAATAGGTTCAAACATGTGTCGATAACTATCAAAGTGTCCTTCACCTAAAGAGTGATGCACATATTTGCCTGCCTTTTCAACAGCTCTGGTTGGTGCGCCTGTGATAGCAATGACCGGAACACGTTCTGCATAAGCGCCTGCAATACCATTAACAGCACTTAATTCGCCAACGCCAAATGTTGTTACGAGTACGCCTAGTCCATTCATTCGTGCATAACCATCAGCTGTATAAGCACCATTTAGTTCATTCGTTGTTCCAACCCATTCAACGCCTTCATGACTGACGATGTCATCTAAAAATGCTAGGTTAAAATCTCCTGGAACGCCAAATATTTTATTGACTCCTGCTTCATGTACTGCGTCCATTAAATATTGTCCTACGCGTCGTTTCATATTCAATTCCACCTTTGTATTGCTTTTGTTTACATATATAGAATAAGACTGGTTGTAAATAAAGTCAACCTTATTGACCTTTTAATGAAAGTAATTAGAAAATTTACTATAATAATTAATAATGATTTTGAAAAGGAACGAGTGAATATGGATCGAAATAAAAATGATTATGAGCACATGCTATTTTATTTCGCTTATAAAACGTTTGTGACGACTGCAGATGAAATTATCGAAAAATATGGTATGAGTCGACAACATCATCGCTTTTTATTTTTTATCAATAAATTGCCTGGTATTACGATTAAGCAGTTACTAAACACGTTAGAAATATCAAAGCAAGGGTCTCACGCAACATTGAAAAAGTTAAAAGAAGAGGCATTAATTATCGAACAACAATCTGAAGAAGATCGCAGAGTAAAACAATTATTTCCAACACCTAAAGGAAGTAAACTAGTAGAGAAATTAAATAAAGCACAAGATGAATTAATGCAACAAACGTTCCAAAAAGTTGGAAAAGATTGGTATGCGATTATGGAAGAATTATCGAATTATCGTGAAGGTTTTCAAGATATTAAACATTTAAAAGATGAAAAAGAATCTTAAAAAAGAAGCTGAACTGATGTACATCGACAGTTCAGCTTCTTTTGTTGTAGTACATATTAATTTAATTTTAAAAATAAATAGAACAACAAAATATATTATTGATTATTTTGAAAATCTTAGTATTATTAAACTATATATTTAATAATATTAAGGGGAAAACAATGAAAAATAAAAAAACTACATATTTATCTTATTCAACTAAAACGTTCTTGGGATTAGCAATGACGGCTGCAGGGATAGGCGCCTTTGGATTTGCACAAAATAATGCTTATGCAGCTGAAACACATCAAGTATTGAATTCTAGTACACAGAAAAAGAACATCACGAAAACAACGCACTCACAAGTTTCAACGACTAAAACTTCATTGTCTAACACAAAACCAACTATTACATCAACACAAGTACCTAACACAAAACATACTACAAGTACTAAATCAGCAGCAGTGAAATCAGCTACATCAACAAAGCCGACAACAATGAGAGTAACGTCAAAGTCTACTGCACCAACTAAAACCACAAAGCCGACAACAAAGAAAGTAACATCAAAGTCTACTGCACCAACTAAAACCACAAAGCCGACAACAAAGAAAGTAACATCAAAGTCTACTGTACCAACTAAAACAACAAAATCAACAGCAAAGAAAGTAACGTCAAAGTCTACTGCACCAACTAAAACCACAAAGCCGACAACAAAGAAAGTAACATCAAAGTCTACTGCACCAACTAAAACCACAAAGCCGACAACAAAGAAAGTAACATCAAAGTCTACTACACCAACTAAAACCACAAAGCCAACGACAAAGAGCGTAACGTCAAAGTCTACTACACTAACTAAAACACCAGTAACTTCTAAGAATAAGACCTTAAATAAGACTCAATCAACTATTGTTAAAAAAATAGATGCACCTAAAACATCAGTAACTAAAACACCATCTTCAACAACAACAAAACGACAATTAACACAAACATCAAAAGCACCTGTAATGGTAACACCACCAGTCTATAAATTAGGATCTGTGAAGTCAACAGACTATTATCGCTCGATGACAGATTTACTGAAGGATACGCAAGAAGGAAAAGATTGGACAAAAGAAAACACGAATAGACACAGTAATGTCCTTATTTTTGCGCCTCATGGAGGTAATATTGAGAAGGGAACGACAGAATTAACAAAGGCCATTGCGAATAAAGGAAATTATGATTACTATGTATTTAATGGAACTAGAAATAAAAATAATTCACAATTACATGTAACATCTACTAATTATAATGATCCAGATTTAATTAATCGTAACTATAACAAAGATATATCTATTTCTGTTCATGGCGCAGGACAATCTCAAGGGAAAAATACAGTGCTTATTGGGGGTAGAGATGAAAAATTAATTCAACTTATCTCAAAAGAGCTAAGTACGTTTAAATTTAATGTACAACGTAGTTTGGGACACTTAGCTGGAATAGACACAAATAATGTGGTGAATTATAATAAAAAAGGGCAAGGCGTGCAACTAGAATTAACACCAGATCTTCGAAAATCATTTTTCAGTAATGGTGATGATTCGTCAAAAGCACGTAAAAATGAAAAAATTGGACATCAACAATGGATCGTTTTGCGACAGCCATAAATAATACAATTCGAAAGTACACGATTTAATATAGAAGAGGTTATAGTAAAGTAGAATGTTAAGATATCACGTATTAGCATTCTATTTTCCTAACCTTAATTTATTTATAGAAAGAAAGTAGTGTAGAATGTAACACCACGTTATATTGTAAGGCCATATTTTTATATCGTCATTGATTTAATTGAATAGGCAGTATTTACATAGTTACTTAATAAGTGTTTCCTTTGCAATAAATTGTATAATCTTTATATTTATAACTTTAGAACATTTTATTTTTAATGTATGACCGAGTACCAGTTTTAAAGTTTCTATATGGAATAGGAATATTTGTAGGACGTTTTTTGAGAGTTCATACGGTTGGTTTATTTACATACCCATTAACGATTACGTATCACGTGTTTGATGCCATCGATTTAAAAAGTGTTATTTTTATTATGCTTGTGGTATTATTACAAACCATTGTGATATTATTTGTGAAAGGAGTACGATTAATAAAATGATTCACATACTCCTCCTCTTAGTCATTGTCATTATATTGCAAGTGCTGATGAGACATTTTCTTAATAAAATAGAGTTAGAGTCAAAGTATAAAAACATCATTACTTATATTCCATTTGGTTTAGGATTATTTTTTACTCAAAATGTATATTATGAACGTCAGTATCCACATTGGGAAATACCACTTAAAGAAAAGTTGAATTTAAAATATATTTATCTTCTTACTTTCTTAGAGTTTGTTGCGATATATATTTGTTTATTTGTGATGAAAAACTAAATATTATTGTCAATACATTCTCTAAAATGACATAAATATAATGCAATTCGTTCGATTGACTTTAAAAATAATACCAAATGAGTGTATAATATATTTAGTCTAGACTTGTTTTTCATGAAACAAATCTAATGTACGCTAAATTTAAAAGGAGTGACAATAATGAAAAAACTTTTAGTTACAACTATTATTGGTTTTGTAGGCTATATTGCTTTCAAAAAATATCAAAACAAAGTAAACGAAATGCCAAATATCGAATATTAATCATATTAACCGAGATATTTCTAATATTGAAATATCTTGGTTTTTTGTCTTAATATGTTGATGTACGAAAGAATTAATTATAATTAAATTGAATCATTTATAGTTAAAAATATTATTAAGTAAAAAAACATAATTGAAAAAGATATCAAAAGAGACCTTGATATACTAGTATTAGGCTCTATTCCAATAAAGATAGCCTAAATGAGATAAAATAAAAAATTAAATAATGATGTAATAAAAGAGTCCGGGACATAAAGTATCTAGATAA
>NZ_KV813765.1:0-453 GCF_001813735.1 Staphylococcus sp. HMSC068C09 | reverse complement strand
AGCAGGCGCTCTCCCAGCTGAGCTAAGCCCCCATATTTTTAAAGAAGTCGGGAAGACAGGATTCGAACCTGCGACCCCTTGGTCCCAAACCAAGTGCTCTACCAAGCTGAGCTACTTCCCGTATATTAAATTGATAATTTTAAATGGCGCGCCCGATAGGAGTCGAACCCATAACCTCTTGATCCGTAGTCAAACGCTCTATCCAGTTGAGCTACGGGCGCTATATTTAAATTGGTGCCGAGGACCGGAATCGAACCGGTACGGTGATCTCTCACCGCAGGATTTTAAGTCCTGTGCGTCTGCCAGTTCCGCCACCCCGGCAAAATAATGGAGCGGAAGACGGGATTCGAACCCGCGACCCCCACCTTGGCAAGGTGGTGTTCTACCACTGAACTACTTCCGCATATTAAAATAAATCGTATGAGCCATAGAGGATTCGAACCTCTGACCCTC
>NZ_KV813764.1:188415-203164 GCF_001813735.1 Staphylococcus sp. HMSC068C09 | reverse complement strand
TTGTCATTCAGTTTTCAATGTTCATTTAAAATGTAATCTATTAAATTATATCAATTTCAATTTCGAAAGTCAACAACTAATTTCGATTACTTTTAATATTTTATATCGTTTTTCAAATTTATGCAATGGTAAATTTTACACTGAATTTACATTTTTTAAAATGTATTAACACTTCTTGAAAACGACTTTTATATCTTATCAAATAATTCATTTAGTGTCAACAAATTATTTCGAAAAATTTATTTTTGTTTTAAGCAATTCTTTTAACTTGCTCACAAAAAAATATTCTATCAGAATTTTTATATTTTGCAATAGCAAAAGTGCTCGAAATGATATTTTTTTCGAGCACTTTTACACTAATGTTTATTTATTATTTTATTGTTGTAGCAATCACTTTTTGTGCAATTGTTTTATAGATTTTTCCTAATCGATCTTCCTCTTGATAAATAGATGGTGAAAAGTCATTAGGATTCCAAGAAGGTTGTTCAAGAGGGAGTTCTCCTAGCAATTGGGTATTTAGCTCGTCCGCAAGTTTACGTCCGCCACCTTTACCAAATACATACTCTTTTTTTCCAGTTTCTTTACTTTCAAAATAACTCATATTTTCAATAACACCTAAAATAGAATGCTCTGTATGCTTAGCCATAGCTCCAGCTCTTGCTGCTACAAATGCTGCTGTTGGATGTGGTGTGGTTACTATTATTTCTTTACTACTTGGTAACATTGAATGAACGTCAAGGGCTACATCACCTGTTCCAGGAGGTAAATCAAGTAATAAGTAATCTAATTCTCCCCATTTAACTTCAACAAAGAAATTCGTCAACATTTTTCCTAACATAGGACCACGCCAAATAACTGGTGCATTTTCTTCAACGAAAAATGCCATTGAAATCACTTTAACACCATGACGTTCTACAGGAATAATCTCTTTTCCTTGAACACCAGGCTTTTCATCTATCCCCATCATATCTGGAACACTAAAACCATAAATGTCAGCATCTATGAGACCTACTCTTTTACCCTCTCTCGCTAATGCTACTGCTAAGTTTACGGCTATAGTTGATTTCCCTACTCCACCTTTACCAGAAGCAATTGCAATAAACTCCACTGGATTATTCTGTGATAATAATCCCTCAATTGTCTTAGGTTTCTCTTTTTCTTTTCCTGTATATTTTTCCACAACTTCAGCAGGTAGTTCCTCAAAACGAATGCCCACTGTATTTGCTCCGTTTTCTTTTAAAGCTTTAACCACTGACATTTGCAAATCAAGCTGTGGTTGTCCTCCTAATTGAGCCATAGCAACTTTAACACTTACATGTTGAATTTCTTCTTTTATTTTTACTTCTACAATTCCCTTTGTTTCTTTTAAAGGCACATTAATAATTGGGTCTTTTAAGTCTCCCACTATTTTTTTTACTTGTTCTACCGTTAACAACTCATTATCCCCCTTAAGTTTCTTTATATTTACATTTTAACAAATTTACTTATAAACTGTGCTGAATTTATCAAGAATTTATAGCTTATGTTTACTTCTTATCATTCAAGTCTTCGCTATCTGGATAAAAAATCATTTTACATAAATATAGTATTCCAATAATTAATGCAATAACCCAAAATTCAATTTTAATATATACGTAATGAATATGAATAACAAAATAGAATAGAATAGTCGTAATCACATATGAAATTAAATGAAATAGTGTTCCATTAAAATATGGATTATTAGGTAATTGCTTTCTAAAGTAATCCATTAAATGCTCAATAGCGAATAGCAAAAAGTATCCAAATACTATATAGCTACCGTAATATACTAAATTGCTGAATAAATCCTTATTATATGTAAAGAATCCTAATTTTAAAAAAATAAGAATTCGACTTAATCCAAATAACCCAAATCCTAAAAATATTAAAAATATACAACCTGATAGAATAAAAATAAGAAGAATAAGAAGAGTCGGAAAGATACCATTAAATTTTTGATTAGAAAATTTCATTTCTCTCTTTCCTCCTCTTTTCATCCATACTTTATAATGCCACTTTATCATTTATATATAGTAACTTAAAATTATTATTTTATACCTTCTTTATTCTCTTCAAATAAAAATACCCACATTAAAATTAATATAAGCGCAACAATTGTGATTACAGTTAATATATTATAGAAGTTACCTCCTAATAAACCAAATTGAAGTGCATATAATGACCCCATCAATGTAGATCCTATAGATGATCCTAAATTTTTAGTTAATGCATAGAATGACATCATTTTTTTCATATATTTAGGACTTGTTTCTTCTTGAACAATAACACTGTCTTTAGTATAAACAAAGCCAAAACTCAATCCTGCAAGAATCACAGCTCCCGCAATAATAAGAGGAATATGAAGTCCAAATACTAAAATCATATTACTTAAAATTAATGATATGAAAGCTCCTATATATAGTTTTTTTCTTGAAAATTTTGATTCTACTTTAGCTAAGTTGAAGTTTAAAGCTAACCATGCAACAGAAAGTGGAAATATCACTAATCCACTTTGTATTGGAGATAATTTTAAATGATCTTGTAAATAAACAGGTATATATAAGTTATACCCCATTAGACATATTGCTATAAGTAAATCAGTTATAAATACCAGTGAAATTGATTTATTAAATTCACTTATTGGTAAAAAAGGCATATCTGTTTTATTTTCATATTTGAATAAAACGAATAATATAACTATTGCTAGTATTAATGCAATAATATTAAAAGTAACACCTGTTTTATTTAATAAACTAAACATAAGAAGTCCAATAAAAATATAAAACAAAGATAATCCTTTTACATCAAAGTGTATATGTTGTACTTCCGCTTCTTCTGGAAAATGAAAAGTAAGAAAAGCTAAAACAATAGCTATCAATGCTATTGGTATATTGATATAAAACAACCAATGCCATGTTGCAACTTCTAATATTCCACCACCTAATAACGGTCCAAGAATACTTGAAATTCCCCAGACACTTCCAACGATGCCCATTATTTTGTAACGAAGCGGAATTTCAAATGCTAGTTTTGGTACAATTTGAGTCAAAGACATCATAACTCCTGCACCAAGTCCCTGGATGGCTCTTGAAATAATTAACATTATAAACGTCTCACTCATGCCTGACATAAAACTTCCAATACCAAATAATAGTAAGCCGACTACAGCTATATATAGAATCTTAAATCTTGTGAGAAGTTCACCCACAATAGGATTTGCTACTACAAGTGCTATAAAATAAACGGTAAAGACTAATGGCACTGCTGTACCAGCATTCAAATCTTTACGAATGGTAGGCAATGCTAGTGAAATAATTGAACTTTCAATTGCTGCCATAAACATTGTTAAAACCAAAGTAACCACAATACCTATTGATTTTAATTTCATCTTTGCCCTCCTATATATTTAAAAAGTTCATAATATAGAATATACTTAATTATATTCATAAACAATTTTAATGTATAATTAAAAAAAGAAAAAAACAGGATAGAATTCTTTTTGAATTCATAGTCCTGTTTCTAAATAAGCACTTAATAAACTAAGTTATTCTCAATGATATAACCTTTCAGCTAGGTCTACATAAAATATACGATTCCTATAAAATGAAAGAGTGATGCGATAACGATAAAAATATGCCATATCATATGAAAATATGGACGGTTTTTTTGTGCATAAAACCATGCTCCAATAGTATAAGAAAGACCACCTAATACGATAAATAAAATAAATAACCAAGATGTTCTAATAATAATCACAGGTAAAAATATAATGCCAACCCATCCCATAACTAAGTATACGATTAAGCTTAATTTGGGATTTACATGAGTTGAAATTGACTTATATAGAATACCCCATATTGTTGTTCCCCATAATAACAAAAAGACCAGCCATCCTAACCAACCTCCAACAACTGTTAGTAAGACTGGTGTATACGTTCCAGAAATTGCTACATATATCATACTATGGTCAATAATTCTTAATATATACTTATGCGATGTATTATTTTTCATTGAATGATATACAGTAGAGGAAATAAACATCATGAAAATACTAATAACAAAGATAGAAACACTAATAGAACTTAGTGTTCCATACTCATTATAACTATGTACTGCTGCATAAGGCAGTAAAAATAAAGTCATTAGTGCAGCAACACCATGTGAGGTTGCATTACCAATTTCCTCGCCAAAAGATAGTGGAATGATGTCTTTAAATGATTCAATTACATTATCTTTTGTATGCTGAGATGATTTAGACATCGTATTCCACCATCCTTTAAATTACATTCATTCGTTTTAAATCATCAGTTGCAGTTTCTACACTGTCTTTTCCCTCTTTATTTTTCAAGGGTGAAAATTCTTCTTTTCTTGGAACTTGTAATGTAATAAAACTATTCGCATATCGGAAAATATCAAAATAAAATAGTTCAAATTTTAAAGATGTTTTTTCAATCAAACCAAAGTCATCATCCAGTTGTTTCAATTTTTTAATGGCTAAATGATATGGTAAATCATTATTTACCGCTTGATTTATAAATGATAACTTAAATGCGTGAATGCCAATATTTGCATTATCAAATGTATTCGCTACATTTTCATCAAGTTCTGAATATTCAAGTACAGTATCTTTATTATCTTTACTAACTAATCGTCCAACACTTTCACCCTTTTTAGGTTGAATAGATTTAGATGTGATATCTTTATCATTTACTACTGTAAATCCTACAAATACTGGATCAAGAACTTTTACTAACACATTGTCAATATTATTTAAGAAAATGAACTTTACGCCATCTTTCTCCATTTTATCTAAATAACCTTTATGCTCTAGCGATTTAAATATCCCACCATTACCATTAGGTGTTTCCATAATATAGCCTTTTTCATTAAAAATCAGTCTACCATTTTCACTTAGAGCCACAATGTTGTCTTGTTTAAAAAAGTGAATACGTTCTGGGTTATAACCAAAATAATCATGGTTTTCAAAGTAACGTAATGTTTCCTCATGATTAAAATCACTAGTCATAATATACCAATTAATACAATGTCCTGTTTCATTTTTTAGATGCAATAGTTGTCTTGCTTGAAGTTCAAATAAGCTTACACCTTCAATTTCAAAAGAACCTTTAGGTCCCTTATAACCTAAACGTGTGCCTTGACCACCAGCCATAAGAACAACAGCAAATTCTCCATTTCTTATTGCTTCTATTCCTTTATGTTCATAATATTCACGATCTTGTTCAGTGAATGCTTCCTTAATTTTATAATCAACTTCAGAAACTGCAGTAACATCTGTAATTGTTTTACGATTAACATATAAACTTTGATAAAGTTCTTGAATAAATTCTAAATCTAATGAGTTCACTTTTTCATCTAATTGCTCTTTTTCATTACTACTCATCATTTTCTCATATTCAATTAAATGTTCTTGATTGTATTTTTCTAATTTACTTTGATCTAGCATTTATAACTCTCCTTATAGATAGTTCGTGTCATTCAAATATATTTATCATATTAATTATAAATTTGATATTAAGACAAGAAAGATGATCCATCATATTCATTGATATCATCCGGACAATGAATGGCTCACATATTTCAAAATTTCATTTATAAACTCTTGAAATATTATGTATATTGCTCCAATACTAAAAGCTGTTGATAAGGATGCATCTAAAAAACCACCAGTTTTGAAAGTAAAAGGAAACTTAATCGCTAAAGGTATTGGATAAAGTAACTTTACCCCTCTAGGTGTCAACATATCTAGTATAACATGAGAAGCCATTGCACCGATAATAGTAACTAAATAATAAGTCGGAGTTTGAATTAAAATAAGTAAAAAACCTATCATACCTAAGAATAACAATGAATGCGTAAATGTTCGATGCCCAAAGATAGTACTAACGAGCAAACTAAGAATTTTAAATTGTCTTCCAATCTTACTTCTTGTATGACAAATATCTGGAAGTAAACTTCCTGCTATTGCTAAACAAATTACTGTTACAGTAGAAAATAGATCTGTATGATAATGGTCAACTGTTATTGCTCCTACAAGCAAACCAGCAGCTACATGCGTTTTTCCTGTCATTTATCTTCTCCTTTATTAAAGATATATTAACATAAATAGTCTTAAAATACGAACATATTTTCGGTATATAGATACCTTTCTTTAAACGTTTATTTTTCTTATTTATTACATGTGTTTTATTTGATATATCTTTGAATTTGTATATTATTAAAATAAATAAGCAAGGAGGTCTGACTATGTTTGTTGTTACAAATCGTATTACTGTAAAAAAAGGATTTGCTGAAAAAATGGCACCACGTTTCACTAAAGGTGGTAAGATTGAACAACTAGACGGTTTCAGAAAAATTGAAGTTTGGCAAATTGACAATACTAATGATGCTGAAGATATGTATGTTAATACATGGTGGGACAATGAAGAAAACTTCAAAGCTTGGACCCAAAGTGATGCGTTTAAAGAAGCACATAAAAATACTGGAAAATCTTCAACAGAAGATTCACCAGTAGTAACAAGTGAAATTGTAAAAGCAAACGTACTATCAACTTTAGAATAGAAAAAGAAGCAGGAAGGAATTGGAATTGCATTCATCAATCCTTACCCTGCTTCTTTTTTATAGTAATAAATGTGCCATTAAAGCAATAATTGGTAATGTGATTGCAGTTCTAATTAAAAATATCATAAATAACTTTCCGAGACTGACCGGAATTTTAGAACCTAAAATCACACCGCCCACTTCAGATAGATAAATTAATTGAGATATACTTAAAGCACCAATCACAAATCGTGTCAATTCACTGTGCACCGTCGCTATTAAGATAGAAGGTAAAAACATATCTGCAAAACCAATAAGTAAAGTTTCGGATGCTTTTGCAGCTTCAGGAATTTGAAGTAATTGTAATATAGGAATAAATGGCTTTCCTATGATTTCAAATACTGGTGTATAATTTGCTATTATCGTAGCAATAGTCCCTATACTCATAACTACTGGTAAAATAACAAACCACATATCAATCACCGTTTTAATTCCCGTTTTAAAAAATTCTTTAACTCCTGGTGCTTTTAGCCCTACAATTGTAGCTTCATCAAAACCGTGAGCTAATGCAGTTTTTCCTTCTGGAAGTTTTTCAAGTCGTGTACTTTCAGATACTTCTTTCGTAAAATCATCCGGAATTTGATTTAGTGGCCATATTCTTGGCATGATCATCGCTGCAACTAAGCAAGAAACAATTACTGTTAAATAAAATACAAAAAACTTTTGTTGTAATCCAATAGTTTGAGCAATAACAATAGCAAATGTGATCGATACAACACTAAAAGTTGTAGAAATTACTATTGATTCTCTTTTTGAATAAATACCTTTTTCATATTGACGACTTGTAATAAGCACGCCTACTGTTCCATCTCCTATAAATGAGGCTAAATTATCAACTGCTGATCGTCCTGGTAAAGTAAATAATGGTCTCATGATTGGTCTAAACAATGGTCCTAAAAATTCTAATAAACCGTATTCCATTAATAAAGGTAAAAATAAGGCAGCAAAAAGAAATACTGCTACTAATGTAGGTAATAAGTCATTAAATACTAATCCACCCGTATCTTCTGAATAGATCACTTTACTTCCAATTTTAAAATAAGTCATCCAGGCAAATACAACTGCAAGTACTCTTAGTATCATCCACACTGGGCCAACTTGAAATGCATTCGCGATAAGACCACCTGGTTTTACTTTATCCTTTAAAATTGTTGAAAATAAAATAGTCAAAATAGTCGATAACGTAATGATTGTAATAATGAGAATTGACATTGCAGGTCCTAATAAATCTTTTAACCAATTTGCCAAAAATGCCACTGGTAATGTTGTTTGTTTCTCCCCATCTTGTACAATTGGAATGGGTATTAAAAATAAAATAATACCAATGATTGACATCGATATAAATTTTATTCTTCCTTTTATTTTCTCCTGTTTGTTATAATTCTCCAATATTCACCCTTCTTTCTATTTGTATAGGTAATTGTATTTATTCATTTGTTTTGTATTTTCATCGAAATTAACGCCTATTAATTATATAAATATAACTTTATATGTATTTTTATAAACAATATGTACTTTACTATATCTTATTTTCAAATAACTTGCAATATACAAAAGTTTAAAATTTCACAAAAAATGTGAGATCGTATTCACTGTGAATACGATCTCACTCTTTAATATTTAAATTCTTCTAAGTAACAATAAAAAGTATGGAACACCAACAATGGCAATAACTACGCCTACTGGTATATCAAGTGGCGGATGAATACCTCTTGCTAATCCATCACTAAATAAAATGAGGATTGCTCCAATTAAACCAGACATCATTACGACGTGAACATGACGATATCCGACGATTTTTCGAGCTATGTGTGGCGCAATCAATCCAAGAAAACTGATTCCTCCAACTATTGAAATAGATGATCCTGCTAACATCACTGATAAAATCAACAGTATCATTTTAATACGTTTTATTCGTGTACCTAATGCTATCGCTATTGAATCTCCTAGGTTTAAGATATCGAGTTGATGACTTAAAGCAATGACGATTGGAATCGTAATAATAAACCAAGGTAAAATTGAATATACATTTTCTATCGTATGACCATAAAGACTACCTGTTAACCATATAAGCGCATTATTTGCATCCATGGGATTTCGTATTAGTAAAAATTGTACAATTGCTGTACATATAGCACCAATTGCTAAGCCAATTAATGCCAAGGTAGATCCTTTAATATTAAATTGAGATATTAAAAAAGATAAAATTAAACTGATTATTAATGCACCAACAAATGAACCCATAGGTAAAATGATTAAAGGAGCATTGGGAAAAACCATAATAATTATAATCGCTGCTAAACTTGCACCTTTAGTCATTCCAATAACATCTGGAGAAGCGAGAGGATTTTTTACTACCCCTTGTATGATTGTTCCTGAAATAGCTAAACTACTTCCTACTATTAATCCTAAAAGTGTTCTAGGTATACGATATTCATTTAGAATAAAATCATCTTGTATCAATAAACTATTTATTACTTTAACGGGATTATACATTGTTGCGCCGACGCATAAGCTAATAAATATACTTATGATTAATATCGTAACGACAAGTGCATAACGAATAGCTAATGAGTGGTGTGTCATATTCGTTTCACTCTCCTTAAAGTAATAAATAAGAAATAAAATGCTCCTATAAATGAAGTAACAATTCCAACTGGTGATTCATAGGGATATGTAATTAAACGACTCAATGTATCAGATAATAACAATAAATTTGCGCCAACTATAAATGTTAACGGAATTAAAATGAAGTAATTATGCGGTGCATAACGTTTTACTATATGTGGCACGATTAATCCTATAAATCCAATAGGTCCTACAATAGAGACAGATGTCCCAGCAAATATAATAACAAGTAATCCGATAATGATTCTTATCACTTCAGTTTTTTGACCTAAACTTTTGGCTAGTGTATCACCTAATTCCATTATTGTAAGTTGTCTTGCAAATGCAATTAGTATGATAAGTCCCATAAGAATCCAAGGACAAATTATCATTACATCTTTCCATTTCATTCCATTTAAAGAGCCAACTAACCAAAACATAACAGTAGAATTAGAATCTTCATTAAGTAAAATAATACCTTGTGTAAGACTACTAAAAAACAAATGTACTGCCATTCCTGCTAAAGCTAATTTCACTGGTGTTATTTTTTTCGTAGAACCAGATAATAAATACACAGTTAACCCACCAATAAATGCCCCAATAAACGCTAAATAGGTTGCATAGTTTCCCATCGTAGGCATTAATACTGTCACTAATACGATAATAAATGACGCACCCGCATTTACCCCAAATATTTGCGGAGATGCTAATGGATTTCTAGTTATAGATTGCATGAGTAAACCAGCCAGAGCTAAGGCACCTCCCACAAGTATGGCAACAATCATCCTTGGCATTCTAACACTTTGAATGATAAACGTCTGCTTGTTTTCAATTGAAGTAAAAAAGTAATGATACATATCTTTAGTTTGAATATTTAAAGTTCCAGTGGCTAAATTAAGATAAACAAAAATAACAAGAAGGCAAACACTCACTGAAAAGGTGAGTGTCATACGCTTCTTGATTGATCTTTTATTAGCAGAAAGACGATTACTTTTTTGTATAGTCATTGTCAATCCATCCTATTTATTTCTATCTTTTTTTGAGATTTCTACGATTTCTTTAGCCATTTCTTCTGAAGAGATTAAACCACGTGCGCGGGCCCAAGTATCACGATCAACCACATCTATTTTATGATTTTTAACTGCATCAAGTTTGTTCCAAATAGGATCTTTTTTCAATTCTTGATAAGAAGGTTCATTAGAACTTGCACCATTTGTCATAATAAACATGCGTTCTGGATTGATTTCAGATAATGTTTCTGAATTGAGTTGTAAATAAGGTCCTTGTAAATATTTACTTAATCCTTTCGTCACATCTTTATTTAATGCTTCTTTAAAACCTAATTCACCTAATAACTGTCCCACATACGATTCACTTGGATGCGCTAGTAACCCAGACTTAGAAGCTACAGCTGGAAGTACTTTTTCATTTTTATCAAATTGAATCTCTTGTTTATATTGAGCTATTTTTTTCTTATGTTCGTCTAAACGTTTTTTACCCTGTTTCTCTTTATTAAGAGATTTAGCTATAACTTTAAACGCTCCGATATTTTCATTATAGTCGCCGTCGAAGCTTTTTAATTCTATTGTTGGAGCAATTTTACTTAATTCCTTATAAATTCCTTTATGTCGATTACTGTCAGCAATAATTAAATCAGGTTTTAATTTACTTATTTCTTCTAAATTTGGTTGTTTACGCGTACCAACAGATGTATAATTTCCAATTTTATCTCTTAACGGTTTAATTATTCTATTCTTTTTATTATCGTCTGCTATTCCTACAGGCTTAACATCCAAAGCTACTAATGCATCAACAAATGAAAATTCTAAAGCTACTACTCTCTTAGCATCTTTAGGTACTTTAGTTGTTCCTAAATCATGTTTAATCTCAATAATATCTTTAGATGACGAAATTTGATTAGATGAATTTGAACCATTGTTACTTACCTTTCCACATGCAGTTGTTAATACTAAAATCAGTAATATTGAAATAATTCCAAAAATTGTTGTTCTTTTCATGATGACACTCCTTAATATGTATTGAGGTATATCTTCATTTTATTGATAACAATTATCATTGTCAATAAAATATAAAAATAAAGATTGGCACAGAATTTATTTTGAATTCGTTGGCCCATCACGAAAACGTTGACTGCCAACGCCAACGCATAAAGAAATCTGAGACACTATTGATGTCTCAGATTCTATATAATGCGTTATTTGTTGTTGATATATTTTGATTGATTCAAATTGTTAATACGTTGAGAAATAGTATGTTCTTCACTATAATATTTTTCCATTCTCTGATGATACATTAGTTGTGATAGCGCTTCGTATTCTAATGAAAATGGTATGCAATCTCCTACTTTATAGTTAATTTCTTCTTTTAAATCTATCATTAAATGATCACTTGAAGCACCCATAATTTCTATTCGATGATTGAGTGGTTTTATTTTTTCAATCACAGTATCAATATATCCCACATCTACAATAGCTTGTAAGTAACTTTCTTTTGTCTTCGTATACCTAGGTTTAATTTCAATAATTTCCGCTTCAAGTAATATTGCATTTTGAAATAACTCGGGTATATTTTGATTAGTAGTTGTATCCACACCACGAAATAATGTTTCTCCTATTCTCAACTCATTAATACATCCTAAATCATATTGTTTTAATAATGGAAGCATACTTGAGTTACCTCCAGAAATAACTTCAAATGATACTCCTGTTTCGTATTGTACATGATGAACAAATTGATTTATTTCGTCGATATCATTTAATGTTGGAGCTTTAGACTTAAAACACATGAAATTAAATGCAAGACCTAAAAGTTTTATATTATTCATTAGTTTTATTTCATGAATATATTCAACTATATCATAAGGTAATACACCTTCACGTTGATCTTTCCAATCGACCATCAATATAACTTGATGTTGATTACTCATTTCATTTGCAATATGATTTAACTGATGTATTGTTGCCATTTCTGTTTGAATACTTACGTAACTCTTTTTAATCAAATCTTCATACTGATGCTTTAAAGGAGATCTCAAAAGTAAAAATTGACAATCTTTTGTAAATTGCTGAGGAATATTTTCTAGTCGAGATTCTGCAAAGTAGTTAAATCCTACTTTCATTAATCGTTTAATGATATGTTCATCTCCAGCAATACTTTTTATCACAGGTATCATGGCTATATTTTTGCTGTCAAACAACATTTTTAATACATGTGCATTATATTCAATCTTTGATAAATTGATTACAATACGAGACACTTAATTCTCCTCTCTTTTTATTGGATTATCTAAACTAATATTCAGATATTTTTTCACTTTCTTTTTCATTCTCATTTTCAACAATGCTTTTACTGTAATTGTAGGTCCAAATAAAACTTTTCTTAATGTATCTGCATGAGGCTTAGTATCATTAATTGCTACTTCTATTTCTTCTTGAATTATATTAAAAAGTTCTTCTTCTTTTATAAATTCATACTTTTTAAAATGAAAAATTAATTCTGCTAGTTGATTTTGAACGACTGCGTGTTGAAATTTCATAATGACTTCTTCAATTGAGTCTGCAAGTAAACTTTTATTTTCCACTTCTATATGCTTTAATCTTTGACTTAGGGTTTTAATATCTATTCGAGAGCCACCGAGATCTCGCACTATAAATTGTATTTGATACTTTGGTCCTAAATGCACTAGTGTATTTTGCATATGTGCTTCTAAAGCTATACCATAATCTTGTATTAAAGCTAATAAAGGTGTTACCAGCTGACGAGTATAATTTCGCATAAACTGATGAATGGTATGTTGATTGATATCATCATTAATCCATTTAAGGTAACTATCTACTGTGATTTCATTATCTACTACATTTTTATTTACTAATGCACCTGTAACTAATAAAATACCATCGTTCTTTATAAAAGGCTTTTCACGAATAATACAAGCAAGTTGTCTAGCATCGTCACTATCTGTTTTAGCAAATAAACCATAGGGCTCAAGTACAACATCTAATTGTGTATACTGATTTAATTCACGATGTAATGCTTGACTTAATTTGGGTCCATCAATTGTTGTTTCTGGAGATACTGTCCTAACTGCACTAGTAGCTTGAACATTGACTGGTAATTTCACATGATAAGGATGATTGATTAGCGACATTGTTCTAAAAGAAGATGTTGCTTTAGATGGAACATGAAATGGAGTAGATATCAAAATGTGATTTTGTAGCCACTCCTTAAATTTATTACGAATAGTATGTTCATATTGCCATGGGTGAACTAAAATGACTTTATAGTCTTTAAGCAAACGTTCTCTATCATTCATGAATGTATGTAATTCATCAAGATATTCAGGAATAACCTCATTTAAAATGAACTGAGAATGATCAAGAATGGTTGTAACATTTACATACTCATTATGTATTAGCATCACTTTCAAATTAATAATCTTTTCAAATTCTGGCGAATAGGTTCTCACTTCTTCCATTGATAAAGGTAATTTTGTTTTAGTAAGTGGATGTGTAGGATGACCTTCAAATATTAAGCTTTCAGAATATAGTACGTCATCTATATCATTATTTTTTTTCAACTTTTCTAGCCAAGTAAAAAAATTTAAACGTTCTGAGTCATTTATATATTTATCATGTCTTTGAAGATACTCATGACGTGTATCAAATTCTTTATATACTTCAATGAAACTATCTCTGCTATGAATAAGTTCACTTTTTAAATGGAATGGGATATCAATATGAAAGTCTGTTACTAGTATGCCTAATAGGTTTTCTAGACTATCCACTGATTCTTTATGTTGATGATTCATATATATTATCGGCCCATCAAATTCATATCGAGATAATGCACTTTCGTATTTATAATGAACGTTTAGAAGCACTTGTTCAAACTCAATCGTTATATAATGATTTTCTTTAAAAATGGTAGTTGAATGAGTCCATATATTTTCCTTTATTAGAGCATTTACTACTCTATATTGCATATTTCGATCTGCATGCTTCCACTCGTTTAACATTTTTAAATCCTCCGCCTTATCATTCGTTTTCATAATTAAGTTTAACTAGTTTAATAATTATAAATTTAATTAAGGTTACTAGCAATGACATGAACTTAGAATTTATTAAAATATTGTGTCTTAAATTTAAACTATCTTTTAAAAAGGTTTAATTTTAGAGTTAGATATTATACAAACTATTTATAATTTTGTAGAATGTGGATGAGGTGTTATATGAATAAAAATACAACCATTAATAATCATAACTTACAACTTACTAATGAAGAATATGATGTTTATACATATTTAAATGAATTTTATCCTGATTTAATCAATCATTTTAAACAATATATTTTAATAGGTAGAGATAAAATTTCTCAACGTCTTATTACATCTTTATATCGTGAAAACTTAATACACGCTAAAGATAATAGTCAGATTATTAGACCTACCAAATTAACCGTATCTATGTTTTCTAAAGATAAAGAC
>NZ_KV813764.1:137753-188315 GCF_001813735.1 Staphylococcus sp. HMSC068C09 | reverse complement strand
TATTATGTATTCATTTTCCAAAATCAAATATCGATATTTACAGTCAAATAAAAGGGAGATATGCCTTCGACCGGGTAGATGTGGAAGGTCCTTTTTATATCTTAAAACATCATAATCATGAATATGAAAGAATCCAACATCCAAATGATATTCTAGATTTAATTTTAGCTGAAGAGCCAAAACTTGATAACGCTGCTAGTGAACAGTTTAGAGAAGATTTAAATAATAGTGCTGCTAATATGATTCTGGCACTAAGTTATCAAGCTAAACATATGCATTCAAACTACGAGTCCTTATGGGAATTGATTGCAAAAAGTGACGATAGTTATTTACGTTCGGAACAATCAGTTATAGAAGGTCATCCCCTTCATCCAGGCGCAAAGCTTCGTAAAGGGATGAGTGCTAAAGAGAATATTCATTATAGTTCAGAATACGGTCAAGAAATCCAGTTAAAATGTGTATTCATACATAATAGTATAGCAAATGTTCAATCCTTATCTTCAACCTATAATGATATGCTTCAACAATCTTTTCATAAATTATTTACTCACCTTTTAAATAAATATAATGATATAAGAATTGAAGATTATCATTTAATGGTTGTCCATCCTTGGCAATTCGAACATATTTTACTTAGTCAATATCAACAAGAACTAGATGAACAACTTATTATTCCTATTGATATGACCTTACCTTATTATGCTGGCTTATCATTCAGAACATTAATGCCAAAATATCCTAAACTATTCCCGCATATTAAACTTTCTACAAATGTTCATATTACTGGGGAAATACGGACGCTTTCTGAACAAACAACGCATAATGGACCTTTAGTTACTAAAATTGTGAATGATATTTTAAAAAACGACCCTGATTTTCAACCTTATCGCATAGAAACCTTAGATGAAATTGCTGGCATTCATTTTTATAATTCTAAAGATCATTCAACAATCCAGACTGAACGTAGTGAACAACTAGGAACATTATTTAGAGAAAATATTTATACATTAATCGAAGAAGATACAATACCTGTCATACCGTCTAGTCTTGTTGCTTATTATCCAAACAATACTGAACCGCCGATTGAAAGCTTAATAAAACGATATCAACATACACATCAATTTAAGACATTTGAAAAAGCGGCTTATGCATGGATTCAAGATTATGCGACTCAATTATTAGGACTAGTTATTCCACTATATGTAAAATATGGAATCGCACTAGAGGCACATTTACAAAATTCTATTGCTACATTTAATCAAGATGGTTGTTTAAGTAAAATCTATATTCGAGATTTCGAAGGATTACGTATTGATGAAACTCAATTAAACCAAATGGGGTATAAAACATCACATTTCCATAAGAAATCTAGAATTCTTACTCAATCTACTACATCTGTTTTTAATAAAGTATTCTATTCAACTGTTCAAAATCATCTAGCTGAATTAATATTAACAATTACTGAAAAAGTAGAAAATATGGATTTTGAAAAAATAATGTGGCATCATATCAGTCATATTATTCAAGATATATTAGCTAAGTTGACTGACGTTGATACAGGACGTATGCAAAAGATTACTCATACTTTATTTGCTGCAACAATTGATTATAAGTGTGTAACCACTATGCGTTTAGAAGATGAAGCACATCATTACACTTATATTAAAGTTAATAATCCACTACATTAAAATTAAGAAGCGGAATAACATTCAATTTGAATGTTATTCCGTCTCTTGTTAAAAAATGATATTAACCATAAAAAGACCTTGGAACATTCCAAGGTCTTTTTTCAATAAACTTATTGTAAATCTGATCTTTCGAAATTATTATTGTTGTTATTATTGTTATTGTTGTTGTTATTTTTTTGGTTTTTTTGTGCCCATTCTTTTTTAGTCATTACGTCGTCAACTTGCATGTTAACTTCAACAACATCTAAACCAGTAATGTATTTAACTTGTTCTTTAACTAAGTCAGTTACTTTACGGAAGATTTTTGGAGCTGATTCACCATATTCTAAGATGACTTTTAAGTCTACAGCCGCTTGTTTTTCACCAACTTCAACAGAAACACCTTGTGTTACGTTGTTACCGCTTGAGAATGCGCTAGAAATACTGTCAGTGAATCCGCCTTTCATATCTAAGATACCTCTTACTTCACGAGCAGCGATACCAGCAATTTTTTCGATAACTTCATCAGAGAACGTTAATTTATTTTCAAAATGTTGTTGATTATTTTGACGTTCTTCTCTGTATTGTTGTGCTTGTTCTTGACGTTCTTCTCTTTCTTTTTCATTTACTCCAGTTTGGTTATTATACGCTTGTTTAGCTTTGTTATTATCTACAGCCATGTGAATTCTCCTTTTTAAATAAAATTTAATTTTTAATACTTAATTTTTTAATTTATATGAATTCTTAAATAATGAATGTTAACTCCATCGATTTAAGAAGTTCATGAAATCTTGTGTACGGTCTTTCATATACCCAACGCCAATTCCGATTAAACATAAAACAATAATTAAAATTGTTTTCCAGAACCCTAAAGTCAGGAATAAGATTGCAATAATTAAGAATGCAAAGAAACCTATAATTCGCCATTTATACGACTTTAGGAAGTCGATAATTTGTTGAGTAGAATCTTGACTATTTTGATTATTATCAGCCATGTTATCCCTCCCTTATAGTACGCGTTGTCCGGCAGATTTTTGATCTCTAACATTAATTTCTAATTTTCTAACAGGCATTTCAGTAAAATGCTCAACATTATGTTTAATGTCAGATCTAATGCTTTCAGTTAATGATTTTACTTGCACATCATTAGGTACTAAGAAATCAGCTTTAATATCAATGTAAGAATTGTTTTTCTTATTGTAAAGTTTAGTAACCACGTTTGGTTGTCTGATTTCATCGTATTTAGTTAATGTATCGTATGCAGACTTTTCGACTGCTTTACGTGATACATAAATATGTCCATCATTATAATCTTTATAAAGACCTGGTTTTCTATATGTTGGTTTAAAGATGCTAAATACCAATATAATACCAATTAATACGAGTAAAGCAGATAAACCAATTAATAGTGGTTGGAACCAATTGAATTGTAAGAAATAGTCTTGATAACGCTTAATACGACTATCATCTATGTACATAAACAATAAGAAACCAACAATCGCAACTATTAATAGGCCAAGGATAAAGTTTTTAAATCTATGCACCTCTAAACACACCTCCTTAGTCATTGTTGAAATTATTTAATTATAAAATTTAAGTACCCTTTAAAAATTTTTTAAAACGTTAACATTAAAATTTTTTATTTAATTTTTTTAAATTTATTAAAGTTTACCTTCTAGATTAAATATTCCCAAATTTAACACAATAAAAACCTGTTTTTCATAATTATTTTCGTTTTTTTATATTATTCGTTTTTTTGTATTTTAAATTATCTTTTTTCATTAAAACATCTTTCTTTGATACCCGCGGATGATCTGAACTCAACGTTTTAAATAAAGACCATATCATAAGAATAATAACTACGGAAAATGGGAGTGCTGCAATAATTAATAAGTTCTGAATTGCTTGTGTTCCTCCGGTGTAAATCATTATCATCGCAAATAAGGCCATAATAATACCCCAACTTACTTTAACGAAAGAGTTAGGATTAATATCTCCTTTACTACTTAACATTCCAAGTACATAAGTAGCCGAATCTGCAGAAGTTACAAAGAAAATCATAACAACGATTAAAGTAACAATACTTAATACAAATCCCAATGGAAAATGCTCTAAAGTGGCAAATGTTGCAGTTTCTGCTGCTTCTTTAGCAATATTAGCAATTCCACTATGCTGAAGATACACTGCTGCTCCTCCGAACACTGCAAAGAAAAAGAAAGATACAAGAGCTGGAGCAAATAACACTCCTAAAATAAATTCTTTAATTGTTCTACCACGTGATACACGTGCAATGAATATTCCTACAAATGGTGCCCAAGACACCCACCATGCCCAGTAAAATATAGTCCAATTTTGTACCCATTGAAATTTTGCGCCACCATCCATTGGAATACGCAAACTCATACTAAAGAAATTAAAAATATAATTTCCTAATCCGTTAGTAAATGTATTTAAAATATATAAAGTAGGTCCTACTAGAAATAATCCTATTAATACAATAAAAGCTAAAATCATATTAATATTACTTAAAGTTTTTATTCCCTTATCAATTCCGGACCATGCAGACCAACTAAATAAAATAGTTGCAATAATAATAATGATGACTTGTGTGCCGAAATGACTCGGTACTTTAAACAAGTAGTGAAGACCTTCATTAATTTGTAAAGCACCAAAACCTAAGGTAGCTGCTACACCTGTAACCGTTGCAATAACAGCTAAAACATCTATAGCACTTCCGATTGGTCCTCTCATTCTTTTTTCTCCAAAAATTGGAACAAGCGTTGCGCTTACTAAACCTGGATACCCTTTATGAAAATTAAAATAAGCAAAAACTAATGCAACAATGCTATACACTGCCCACGCATGAATTCCCCAATGGAAGAAAGCAAACTGGAACGCATCATTAATTGCTGCTTGTGTACCAATTTTATGTATAGGCGTTGCTTTATAGGCATGACTAACTGGCTCAGCTGTAGTCCAAAACACTAATTCTATTCCCATTCCTGCACTGAACAACATAGCAAACCAAGAAAGTAATGAAAATTCTGGCTCTTCTCCTTCCACACCTAACGTAATGGATGCATATCTTGAAAATAATAAGTATACGCAAATAAAAAATATAATTAAAACTAGTAAAAGATAATACCAAGAAAAATTAACTGCAATAAACGATGTAATATTTTGCGTGATTGCTTCTAATTGCTTAGGTAATATCGCTCCATACACTACAAATAATGTACAGATAGCTAATGCAATCCAAAATACAATGCTTATAGATTTTTTTCGCATTATATTATTCTCCTTTCTGATAGTTAGAAATTCTATACCCTATTCATGTTATATCTAACGATATATTGGAATTTTTATAATTAATCAAATTGATATATTATAAAATAATAAAAACGCCTCTTAATGTCTTATTTATAGACACTAAGAGGTGTTAAATCATTCTCTATTCTTCTACATTTATAACAAGTTTTCCTATCATGGAATTGGATTCTAATATTTGATGTGCTTCATATAAATGTTCTGCTGTTAAGCCATTGATGACTTTTGTCGTTGTATTTTGATACGTACCATTCTCAATTTTTTTAGCAATATCCTCTAAATAATAATGATGTTTAATCATGTCTTCTGTTTGAAAAATAGGTCTTGTAAACATAAATTCATGTGTAAAGGAAACACTTTTTGTTTTTAATAAATTTAAATCTTGTGATCCTTTAAAAGCTACAATCGTAGCAACATGTCCTCTTGGTTTCACTATATCTATCATTGTTTCATAATACATGTCTGTATCAAACGTGCAAAATACGAAATCTACCGCTTCAATGTGCTGTTGTTCTAATTGAGATTTTAAATCTTCTTTATGATTGAGTACGATATCTGCACCCATCTTTTTTGACCAATCGATTGTTTCTTGACGTGACGCAGTTGTAATGACTTTTAGACCATATGCCTTAGCAATTTGAGTCGTAATGCTTCCAACACCACCTGCGCCATTGATAATAAGTAATGTTTTCCCTTTATTTTGATTTGGATTCTCTGAAATTTTAAACACATCAAATAAAGTTTCTGACGCTGTAATACCAGTTAACGGAAGACTAGCAGCTTGTTCTGCCGAAAGATTTTTAGGTGCTTTTGCGACTAATCGTTCATCAATAAGTTGATATTCCTGATTTGAACCATGTTGATTAGGCGCACCAGAATAAAATACAATATCGCCTTCCTTAAACATTGTAACCTCTATTCCAGTTTTTTGAACCGTTCCTACTGCATCAAAACCTAAAATTCTCGGAGAATTTTTAACTTCAGTAAGGCGTTGTTTTGTATCAACCGGATTTACACTTATACTTTGTATTTTAACAAGCAACTCTCTAGAAGATGGCTGGGGCATATCTAATTCAAATGGTTCAAATACATTTCCTTCTTCTAATTTAAATGGTTGTTTAAATCCTATAGCTTTCATAAGTATATACCTACCTTTTACTGAATTTTAAATTATACATTCTCTGACACTTTAACGATCTGTTTGCCAAAGTTTTCACCTGTAAATAAGTTTCTGAACGCTTTTGGTAAATATTCAAATCCTTCTTCTATAGATACTTTTGTTTTAATTTTTCCTTCTTGTATCCACGTTGCCAGTTCTTTACTTGCATGTTCAAAGTCATCGGAAAATTCCGCTACCAAGAAACCACGCATCAGTGCTTGATGTTTAATTAATGTGCTTTGTACACGTGGACCTTTTTCTTGTTCAGTATTATTATAATTAGAAATCGTACCGCAAACAGGAATACGTGCATGACGGTTGAGATGTTTCATAACTTCATCGGCTATTGTGCCACCTACATTTTCAAAATAAACATCTACGCCATTCGGTACGGCTTTTGCTAATGCTTCTGCAAAATCATCCTTTTTATAATCAATGCCTGCATCAAAACCCAATTCTTCTGTTAGATAATTCACTTTTTTATCTCCACCAGCTATACCTACTACTGTAGCACCTTTGATTTTAGCAATTTGACCAACCACAGCACCTACTGCACCAGAAGCTGCTGAAACTACTACAGTGTCGCCTTCTTTTGGTTGACCAATCTCTAATAAACCATGATAAGCTGTTTGACCTGTCATACCTAACGTACTTAAATATAAATAAAGTGGTACATCTGTATTAGATATTTTACTTATTTTCTCTTCATTTACTGTATTAATACGCTTCCATGGCAACATACCTACAATAATGTCATCTTCATTAAATTTTTCAGAATTTGATTTAATAATTTTGCCTACAATGTGACTTTGAATAGGTTCGCCAATTTTAAAAGGCTCCACATAAGAATCGGCTTGAGTCATTCTTCCACGCATATATGGATCGACAGATATATATAAAGATTCAATTTGAATTTCATTTTCTTTCGGATCAACTATGTCAATATTTTCATATTTAAATGTATCATCTTGGGGCATACCTTTAGGATATTTTGCTAATAAAACTTGCTCATTATTCATTATAAAAGACTCCTTTCAGTATTCAAAAACAGTGTCATATCACAAACAATTTTATCGCAATTCAACTGCTTTCACTTTATAATGTCTAGTATGATAACACTTAATACTTTATTATACCAAGCAAAGTGAGGTCTTAAACTTGAAATTAAGTATCTTAGACTATGTACCACTCTTCGAAGGTGATACACCACAAGAAGCTTTAAATCATTCAATTGAACTTGCTCAACTATCAGAGAAACTTGGTTATGCACGTTATTGGGTAGCAGAACATCATCAAGTTCCTTCTGTTGTATCAAGCGCTCCTGAAATCGTAATGGCTATGTTACTTGAACATACACACTCTATTCATATTGGAAGTGGCGGTGTGATGCTCCCCCATTATAGTGCTTACAAAGTTGCAGAACAATTTAAAATTATGGAAGTCAAACATCCTGGCCGAATTGATATGGGAATTGGGCGATCTCCTAGCTTCAAAAATGTAAACGAAGCGCTAAATGAATTTAAAACTCAAAAACCCAAACTATCTCAACAAATAGATGATTTGAACAAATACTTTACGAATGACACTATTCATTCACATCGTTTCAAAACTTTAGAAGCCACTCCATACACAGAGCATTCACCTGAGATGTTTATTTTAGGAATGAGTGAACAAAGTGCTGAACTTGCCGCAAAAAAAGGCTTACCTTTTGTGATTGCTCATATGGGTCAATCGCACGCAAATTTAACACATGTCATTCAACATTATAAATCGCGTTTTACAGAGTATCATGGTCATTCGCATTCACCCTATATTATTTTAGCTACTTTTGTCGTTACGGCAGAAAATGAATTAACGATTAAGCAATTAGTAGATACATTAAATTTGTGGTTAATACGTATTAATTATCTTAAACAACCTAAAGTATATCCTTCTATTGAAACAGCACAGCAACGCCATTATTCTGAAAGAGATCGAGAAAAAATAGAAAAAAATAAACGTCGAATGATTAGTGGCTTACCACATGAAGTAGCTCAGCAGTTAATACAATTACAAAACGAATTTGAAGTCGATGAAATCATGATTCTTCCTAATGTATACGGACATACTCATCGTACTAAATTAATTGAACTTATAGCTCAGGCTTGTCTAGATAATTAGGAGAGTCAGTATTATGAACGCTCCTAATTTTTATTTGTTTCATAAACTTTAATGTTTTCATTTGCAACATCTTTATTTTCATGAAGTTGGCTATGTTGAGTCGCCGATTCTGTATATTAAGATTTTTTATACGTTTTTGGACTTGCTTCTAACAGAGATTTTAAAGGCCGAGGTGAGCTATTAGATACTTTAACGTCAAAATGCATACCATTTTGATTATCTTCATAAATATTTAAATCTTCTATTTGTTTACCTTTATAAATATTCTTTAATCCAAGTCACTTTTTATCATCTTCACTCATTTTGTTTGGTTTGCCATTTTGATCAACTTGAATTTCATTCACCTTTTCATTTAAATTAAGAACGCCATTATATGTTCTAGCCATATTGACTTCTTTTTTATTTAGTGTCGGAAATGGTGGATGATTACCATCACTTTTCATAAAATACGTGAAAGATAAATTCCCCATAGAATATACGACAAAATTATACTCCTTATTTTTTAATACTAGTATCTCATCTCAATAAAATAAGAAACAGGACAGAAATGAAAATTTCTGTCCTGTCAAATTTATAAAATTACTTAATTTCTTTAGATTCAGCTAATGCTTTATACCAATATGCACTTTTTTTCGGATAACGTTCTTGTGTGTCAAAATCAACGTAGAATAGACCATAACGTTTTTCATAACCATTAGACCATGAGAACACATCCATAAGTGACCATAAGAAATAGCCCTTTACATTGGCACCATCACGTATCGCATCAGCAATGACTTCAAGATGTTTTTTAACATAGTCGATACGTGCATCATCATCAACTGTCTTACGTTCTTCGTCGAATTCATCTTTATACCCAAGCCCATTTTCAGTAACATAAATTTTATGATAGTTAGGATAATCTTTTATAACACGCATAATTTGATCATAAAGACCTTGTGGATAAATCATCCAATCCCAATCAGTACGAGGAACATCTATGTCAAATTCACGTTGTCCTACACCTTTAAGTTGATACTTAGAGCCACCTTTATCTCCAGTAGCATTGTGTGTAATTTCTGATTCTCCTTCATATCCTCTCATCCAATCACTCATATAGTAATTGATACCTAGGAAGTCATTTAAATCTTTTGCAGCATCTAATGTAGCATAGTCTTCATCGGTAATATCTAATTTACCGCCATTGACAGAAAGAATATGTTGTACACCTTCCATAGTTTCACGAGAATATTTTCCTAAATACGTTGCATCTAAGATAAATTTGTTATGAATAATATCTTCAAGTTCTGCTGCTCTTACATCTTCCGGATTTGAAGGATCGTATGGATACTTAGTTGGTAATGCATGAACGACTCCAATTTCCCCATTATATCCATTGTCTTTAAATAATTTAACCGCTTTCGCATGTGCGACCATCATATTATGATGAGATTGGAATACTTTTGCAAAATCATATTTAATACCTGGTGGGAATTTACCTACTAAATACTGGCCATCACCAATAGGACCAATTTCATTAAAAGTAGTCCAATAGTTGACTTCAGTAAATTCTTCAAAGCAGAATTTTGCATAGTCTACAAAATAATCAATCGTTTTACGGTTTAAGAAATCTCCATCACTGTGAAGTGTTTCTGGGGTATCAAAATGATGTAATGTAACAAACGGTTCAACGTGACGTTTATGACATTCTTTAAATAATTTGTGATAGAATTCTACACCTTTTTGATTAACTTCTCCATAACCTGTTGGAAAAATTCTTGACCATGCGATAGATATACGGATACCATTAACACCAAATTTCTCACTTAATTCTAAATCAACTGGATATTTATGATAAAAGTCACTTGCAGGTTCAGCTGTATACCAATAATTTTCTTCTAGATAAGTGTCCCAGGCTACACGACCTTTTCCGTCAGTTTGAGTCGCACCTTCTGCTTGATAAGCTGCTGTTGCACCACCGAAAATAAAATCTTCTGGTAATTTTTTCATTATACTTTCATCTCCTAATTATTTTTCAAATTGTTGTTGAACGAAGTCTAATGCTGCTTTGCCATCACGAGTTAAGTTAATGTATTCAACACCTTGAGTTTTTGCTAATTTAATACCTAATCGATCTGTATCTTGTTTTATATCTTCATAGTTAGAAGCAACTTGAGGCGCTAAAATAATTAATTGATAGTCTTTCATAATATCCATATGTGCACCATAACCACCAGCTGCCGCTTTTACAGGTACCTGATATTCTTCAGCAGCTTTGTTTAACGCATTTGCAAGTAATCCACTTGTACCGCCACCGGCACATAAGACTAAAACGTTAGTTTGTTCGTTAATTGAATTTGATGACTCTTTAGCCGATACTTCCTCATCGGAAGGTGCTGGTTCAGTTGTTGTCGCTTCATTTGCACCAGCAGTTGCTAAAATTGCATCTGCTTTTTTCGTATCAAAGTTTGCGGATACTTTTTCTTTTAATTCATTATTTACTTCTTTGTTACCTCGTTCTTCTTCAAGAATTTGTTCATCATATACTTTTAAAAATGGATAATAAATCATAACGTCAACTACGATTAATACAATTGCTAACACAAATGACCAAAATGCAAATCCTGTACCCATCACAATACCAAGAGGCCCTGGTGTCGTCCATGGTAAGAAGATGCTAAAACTATTCATTTTAAGTACATCAACAAAGAATTTAAAGATCCATACGTTTGCTATTGGTGCAAAAATAAATGGTATGAAAAATACTGGGTTTAATACGAGTGGTGCACCAAATAAAATTGGTTCATTTACTCCAAAGAATGTTGGTACAACTGATGCTCTACCAATTGCTTTATTTCTTTTTGATTTAGTTAACCACATAAACATAAATGGAACGACTAATGTAGTGCTTGTTACACTATTTTTATGTATAAAACTGGTCGAATTCGACCACTTTAGAATAACCGTATCGAAATCGAGGCGGTTAAAATAAAAAAAGACCGTACCTGTTAAGGTACGGTTAAATAAATAATTTTGCTAGAAGTCCTGCTATTGCAACTATTAAACTAGTCCCAGAAAGCGTCCAAGTAATTATGGACTTTTTATCCTCTTTACGTTCTTTTCTGAAACTCTCCATTTGTTCATTCAATGCTAATTGCAATTTATCGCTCAATCTGTTTGGTATATCATCTATTTTAGATTCTAAACTTTTAAATCTATCGTCTATCCTTTTTTCAAATTGTTCAAATTCTTTTCTCTCAATATATTCAGACATTTTATACACCTCTTCATAAGTAGAATTTGAATTTGGGTTAAATTCGTAACTACCACTTGCCTTTTTCAATTGTCTTGAATCAATAATTGTTCTTTCTTCCTTATGTTGCAATTTAAATTGTTTTGGTCTGCTAACTTTTTTATTACCCATGATTAAGACACCAAATTCACATTAAAATTAGATTGAGCTTCGGCATTATCTATAGACAATTTGATAGTATAAACTCCTTCTTTTTGGAATTTAAAATTATTGAAATTTGCATTTGATTCAAACACATTATTAAATTTTTTGTCTGGATTATCTTTAATTAATCTTTGATGATCAATTTCAACGTCAATATCAAAAATTACTTTTTGCTCTGGATCTATAATTTGAAAATTCAATTTATACTGTCTATGTTCTTCTAAATTAATTATCCCAAAAGATACATTAAAAGAAAAGTTATTTGGCAAAGCCTCTAAATCAATAAAGGATAAAGGCTTTTCAATTACTAAATCTCCTTGAGAATTATTAAACACACCAAGCGAAGGAACCACCCATGCAATGTTAACCATTTTTCTTATTCTCCTTTTAATATATTTAACATAATTAAATATATAATAAACAACTTATTTAAAAAGGAATAGACCGAACATAATACGAACATAAAAAAACACCACGCTCATAAGAACGTGGTTTGAACGATTTACTCATTTAAGTTAAATCTGATATTCGTCTAATTATCATAAACTGGGTATTTTTATTATAACATAAAAAGCTACCCAGTGACATGTTAGGTAGCTTAGAAGGGAACATGCTCAAGTGAGTTGTTCCAAAAGATCATTAAGTTTTTAACTGGGTGTGAAACCCTTGTGAGTTAATTATAACATAAAAAGCCATAACCCGAATAGAATTATGGCTAGATCGTTTAGCGTTAAACTATGTTTATATTATAACATAAAAAAAGAGGGAAAAGCACTAAACTTGTCCCTCCATAAAACATAATGAACTTTGTAAACGTATGGGATATTATCCCAAGTCGATTATATCATATTAATACACTTCTACAATTCTCAAACGTTCATGCCATATCCATCCGTTATTATTTCTAGAATAGACACGACACCAACCATTTTTAATTTCAAAGATATAGAACTGATCATATCCTGCTCTATAAGTATTGTTTGTCACGTACCACTCTATACCTCTAAATTTAACTAACGCTGCACCATGATAATCGACACGCGCTCTGAATTTAGCTTTAGATGACTTTTTCATGTTTAATGGTGGAATACTATTCACTTTTATTCCTGTTGTATCTGCAAGAATATTACGTTGCGCTACTGCTTGTTTATCATCTTTTTTTGCAAAATTCTTACCACCTGCTGTTTTGTAGATATCTTTAACGATTAAGCGTTCATACCATACATAACCGTCATTGCTAGGACTGTAAACTCTAGCCCAACCATTACGAATTTCATAAATGTAGAACACGTCGCCCGGATTGTATTCTTCACTCGTAACAACCATTACGTTATTATGGTTAGGTCTACAAATTCTAACGCCCTCGCTATCTGCAACCGCTTTGAAGTATGGTTGATTACTCCATGTTAAGTTTAGCGGTGGCTTTTTCTCTAACTTGATTGAACTTTTAGATTTACGTTGAGGTTTTTGTACTTCTTTAATATCAGTTAAATCAACGCTATCGTCTGCGAAGTCTGGCACAATGAAATGTGTTAAGCCTGTGTAATCATCTTCACGTAATTTAGCTGGCGAATTGGCTTTACTATCGAAGTTTTGTTCTAAGATTGTAAATGATTTTGTACCGCCGCTATTGTCCCAAACTAAACCAGTATGTCCCCACTTTTTGTAAATTCCTGACGTATAAATTGGAATTGCACAAATAGGCGGCACGTAATCTCTTGTATTTTTAACCACTTTCCAACCTTTCGGCATGGCGTTTTTAGTGTGTAACTCTTTAGCGTTACCAATGAAACGTACGCCGCCTGTTACATGATAGATGAAGTCTACAACGACATCTACACATTGATAAGCCCACTCTTTATCAAAGTCGATATATTGTCCTTTCAAGCTGTGCATGTATTCGATTGCTTGTTTATACTTAACCACACTTTGTGGCGAAGGTGTCGGCTTTTTAGTTGTTTTTGTTGATAGTTTCTTGCTCGGTGCTGGTTTAACGCCATTAATATATTTAGCGATTTGCTTATCTAAATTCTTAACGTTTCTCGAATATCCACAAGCCTCTAATAAGTTTCCGGGATCAATCTTATCAGCTTGAATATCTTGGTGTCCCGGCACTTCGGTTTTATAATCAATTCCCCAATAGTTACATAAATACGCTAATACACGTGCCATATTATCTAACGACTTACGTGAACGTTGAATGTTGCCTGGAAAATAGCTACCTTCTACACCAAACGCTACGTCGTTAGCGTCAGCACCATACCACTGATTATCAGTAGGCGTGTTATATATTACATGCCACGCTTTCTCTGTAACTGGAATACATACAATGCACTCTTTATCATCAACGAATATATGAGCGCTGGCAACAGTAGCCCAATTTTCCATATATGTGTTTCTATAATAATTCACATTCGTTTGTGCTGTTGTGTGAGGATTTCCAGTATCATGTGCTACCGCAAATAAAGGTTTCTTACTTGTTAAAGGTTGCCCACTTCTACGTGTTCCAATCGGTAAAAAATCATATTTAACTGGGACACCATTCCATTTTTCTGCCATTATGCACGACCTCCACCAATTTTATTATTTTTATCTTTAGTTGAACCTGTACGTGGTCGAACTGTTTCCCAAATACCAGTAGCCATTAGTCCACTAATCAAACCAGCAAGCAATCGACCTCCGATTGATAATTCGGTAACAATTTCAGGAATAAAAGCTGTAATACCACCTAAAACGATACCAATACCAATGGCAATTAAAGGTACAATGTTTTTAGGTACGCCAGCTTGCTTAACTAATTGTGTTAATGCGATTGTGATAACTGAAATTACTGTTGCAAATGCAATAATACTTTCCATTTCTTCCACTCCTTATTATTCAAAATAAAAAGCCGACACAATGTGCCGACTTAAAAGAATGCAGCTGCAAAACCTAATGCTCCGACAAGTACCGAAGCAATACCACTGATAATTGCAACTATAATCTTTACGTTATAACCTTGTTTCTCTTTAATAACTTCGCTGAACGTTTCAAGTTGTTTGCTATGATCTTTAACTTGATACTTAACATCAGTGAAATCTTCACCGAATTTCTTCATTGTTTCGTTCAATTTCTCTAAATGCTTTTCTGAGCGTTCTTGACTTTCAAACGCTTGTTTTTGATAGATGATTTGTTTATCTACCTTATTATTCAAATCTTTCAATTCACTAGTGTGTCGTTTATCATTCTCATCTATTTTTCGATGAATTTTACTCGTGTTATCTATCCACTCTTCTCTTAATACGAAACGTTCATCTTTTTCCTGCAACGTCTGCACCCCCATAGTAAGCGATTAATGCATTAATCATTGCTAAAGTTGCAAACTGTACTGGACTTAACCAATTAATCGCATTAAAGATACTTGCAGAAGTGAGTAAAAAATAATAAATTGCATTCCCACTACCACCAAAGATAAGTAAGAAGTTAAATTTATTATCCACTTGTTGTTTAGGTAAGAAGATAGGTGCAAGAATGATAAACAAACTAAAAAGCATTCCTAAAACGCCCCATAACCAAATAGGCATGACTTGATGGAGTGTTATATAGAAATCGCTATCGCTTAATACTGTGTTTTGTTCCTTAGTCCAAAAGAAACCTCTTTCAAACATAAGTAAGCCAAAACCAAAGATAAAGATAGCTAACACTTTGTAGTTAAATGAATTTTCTTTCATATTTAAAACTCCTATTCTGCGTTAGTTTCAGTTGTTTCTTCCACGTACTCTAAAAGAGTGGTTAGCTTTACTGGTTTGACTGTCACTTTTTCAGCAATAATACCAAATTCATAATTTAGTTCGTTTAAGCTGTTTAAACGACTAGCAAGTGCTTTAATTTTATTTAAATCATCAAATTTAGTCGCGGTATTTACATTAGTAGTAGGGTAGAACTGTCCTCTAAAGTCATTAGATAAAGCTGCTTCTTCTCCTTTTTCATTCACTTGTACTAAGATATAACTTTCTGTGTTTTTTACGATTTCATTTGCCATGATAAATTCCTCCTAAAATTTGGTATAAAAATAGCGCTAAAGGTTACTCTCCTTCAGCACTTGTTTGTTCATTATTTTGTTGTTCTTGTTCTCTAATTACTGCTCTTAACATTGCATTTTCTTGTGAAAGTTTAGCGTTTTGAGTAACTAACTCCTCGATAACGTAACTTGGATTAGCTTGTAATTGATTGTTCATTTAATTGTTCCTCCAATTTATCTACTTTTTTAATTAATTCTTGAATAGCTTTAGTATTCCAAAACATGACCTCATTACCGTCAAAACCATCTCCATGTCGCCATTCAATAGGTATTTCTCGTTCAATAATAATTCCGTGATGATTACGTGCATAGTTTGTTTCTTTTTCTGAATTTAACTTGTATGAATACAATCTCAAGTCATTTCTAAATGCATCTAATACATTATAATTCCATTCTTTAATATCATATTTGAATTTTTCAGACGACATAGCGTGCCAGTTAGCAAAGCGAATGTCTTTATAACCTGTATCTCCACCGTTATACCGTAAGTTATTTGTCACTCGTAATTCACCAGTAGACACACCTATATAGAAATCTTTAGCAGTATTAACCCTTATAGAGTTAGCTTGTACATCTAAACATTGCAAGTCTTTGTATCTCACATCGCCATTGTTGTAACCTTTTTTATTAGTTATACGCAATGCATCGTCTACTAAAATATAACCATTACTTCCTTTAGCAGTTAAATCTCCATATAATTTATCTGCAAAGAAGTGGCCAGTCCCAATATCACCGTCTTTGTTTGTTGCATAGATTGTACTATTAATAGAACTTTTACTAAATCTCAAGCCTGAACCATATTGTGACGTATCACTTGAAACATTACCGTATTTAAGAACACCGTCTGTGTATGCACCACTATCGTTTTGTTTTACATACATAGCAAATTCATTGTTTCCAGTTCGATTATCACGGTAAGGTCTGAAGTAAATACCATAGTTACTTTCAATGTTTACAGTTAAGTTTGCATTTAGAATAATACGACTGTAATCACTTTCTAATGCTACTGCACCATAGGTTGAATGAAGTCGTACACCTCTTGAAGTATCATTATATTTTGTAGAGTGGAATTCTAATGTACCTGCTGTTTCATCACCAGCGCCTGCAAGCATGGTAGATAAACCTTTTTCGGTTAAATATAAGTTATAACCAGTTGTTCTATTTTGTACTTTTACAGTACCGCCTTGAATACCTAAACGTAAATTAGCTGTATCTGTTTCGTTTGCCCAAGTACGTGTGAAAGAACCATAAGAAAGGATAGAATTGTTTCTAATATCTATATAGTCAATATTATCTCCACCACGAATACCAATGTTATTAACATTGATATCTAAACCTTCGGGACTTAAATTTAAACGGTTGATAATCTCATTTTTACCGACTTTATCATCAACTTTACTTGCCATAACATTGAAGTCTTTATTGACTGTAATATCTACTTTATCGCCTCTAAGTTGAATACCATTTCTATCCATTGTGTAAGATTGAATATTACCGTTTTCATCGTAACTTAAATTTATCCCTTTAGTTGTGGCTGATATTTCTGAAATCACTTGAGATAATGTTTTACGACTAGCGTTAAACTTTTGTTCGTCAACTTTTAAAGCTATTTTATCGCCATTTTGAGTAATTGATGTTTCTAGTTTAGTCATGGCTACGTCATTACTTTGTTTATATTCATCTGTGTATGCTTTGGCATTTGTCTCGGCGCTATTTGCTTTAATAACTGCATATTCTTCTGCTGCTGTTTGTGCTGCATTAGCTTTACTTTGTGCGTCTGCCTTTGCCATTTCTAGTTTGCTTTTAGCATCTTGTATTGCTCTTTGTTCTTCATCTGACACGATACCGTCTGCATATGCTTTTAATTGCGTTTCTTTTAAATTGTCTTGAGCGTCTGTATACGCTTTAGATGCTTTTTCTGCGTCTTGTTGCGATTTTTTTGCTAACATTTCTATATCTTCTGGTGCAGGCGACCAATCAAGTTCTTTTGTCCCTTTATATAAGCTCACTTTCCCAATAAAATGGCTATCAACGTTAGGTGTCAATATAATTCTTATATCTTGATAACTTTTTGTGTTAAATCGAATAACGTTATCAGTTGTATATCCTATAATCGTGTTAGAACCTTTATTATAAAATACTCCCATTCTTACATTTTGGTCTGATTCGTGTATTTTTAAAATATAATCTGTATTTTCTTCAAGTGTAGGATTAGTACCATTACCTCTGTCATAGAAATAGAAATTAAGTGTTCTGTTAGCGTTTAATGTAACGCTATAAGCCCCATTAATTACACCGTTGACAATATTTTGATGCGGAGAATAATATGATTGTAAATAATTTCGGTTTGTAGATTTAATGGAATCTATACCACTGTTATATTCAGTTATTGTCACTCTATCCTCAATTTTATTTGCAAGTTGTATGCGGTCACTATCAGCATTATCTAATCTTTGAACTATATTGTTTTGATCTGTTTTATAGTCTTGTTTAGATACTTTACTTTCAATTTGCGTAGGTAAAATATCAAGTGTGGCTTTATTACTTTTAACTGTCGTTTCTAGTGGTGTAAGTCGTCCATCAACATTCTTCAATTTTTGCTCTACATCATCACTTTTAGCCATTAAACTAATTTGTTCATCTAATTCTGTTATATTTGTTTCATTAGTTGTTACGCGTGTTGTGATAGGCACTAATTGATTAGATGTATTTTGATTTGCTGCCTCTTGCGCCTCTTGTGCTTTTTGCTCTGCGTATTCTTTTGCTTCATCACGTTTTGCTATTGCGTCAGCTATTGCTCGTTTTTCTTCATCTAATACTTTTCCGTCAGCATATGCTTGTATTTCTGTCTGTTTTAACTCATCTTGTGCTTTAGCATATGCTTTGGATGCTTCTTCTGCTTCTATTTTTGCTTGATTTGTTTGTCTTTGTAAATCTTCTGGCGCTGGCGTCCAATCAGTAGCCATTGTCCCTTTTTCTACTTTCATATCTGTTATATAAAAGCTAGGATATGTGCTATTCATAACTAAAAATGTAATGCGTATTTTTTCGGTAGTAGTAGTTACATTAAAAGAAAACGTTTCTTCTTTATTGAAGTCGAATGATTGATAAGATATATATTTTTCATTGTTGTTTGTATCTATTTCTTTAACTGGCACATACACACTATTTTTAGTGTTATCTGCAATAGGTTTAACTTTGAATGAAATTGTATAAGTTTCGTTAGGTATTGCGCTTATTGTTTGTTGAACTAGCCAATCGTTATAAACTTTTACCCAAAGTCTATCGCCTATCTTTTCTAAACGACCATCTAATTTATTATCAAAGCCATAATCATAATTAAGTGTACCTAATAATAAGTTACGTCCGCCGACTTCAATACCATCTATTTTTCGTTCTACGCTATTTATACTAGCGCTTAATTTACTTTCGCTAGTATTTATCTTGCTATCTATTTCCTTACCTAAAACACTGTTTAAATTACTTATTTGACCGTCTGTATATTCTTGTAATGTAGTTTTAAGATTTTCTACTTCATTACGATTAGGTATATCAGCATATAACTGTTGATTTTCACTATCCCAACGACCATTAGGTAACGTTTGTGCTATTTTATCCATAGCATCATTAAACTTCTCATCAGTATATTGTGATTGAAGTAATTTCAACCGTTTATCAATAGAAATTTTAGCGTCAGTAACGTATTTATATAATGTTTGTAACTTTTCTCGATACACTGTAAATAAAGTTTGTGTATCAACTAATTTTCCTATTGTTGCTGTATCTTCATCCATGCTATCTAAATTTGTCTTGATGTTTTGATACACGTTGTCTACATCTGATAATGCTTGGTTTAAGTTTGCTTTTAAATCATCATCGACAAGATATTCATTATTTAACACATCGTACACATCATTTTGTAACTTGCTATGTTGAATAGTTAAATTGATGAAACTATTATTTAAATCTCGATACATTACTTGTTCACGTCTTAAACCACCGATTTTTTCTACATCATCAGCTGTTTGAGTTATCCATTCTCCGTCCCAATATCTACGTAGTACTGCAACATCAGAGTTTGACGTATCGTACCATAATGTATCGTTTTGTGGATTTTCTGGTGGCTCTGCACCTTTAAATATTTTACGTTCGTAATATTCTAGCTCCCCAGCTACAACATCACTCACAATAGTATTCACATTAGATATACTGTCGTTAAGTTTTTTAGTAATTTCATCTAACTTTCTATTAAAGAACTCTCTGAGTTTGGTTTCTTCGTACTCAATGACATTACCGAATGTAAACTCACTCTCATCTGCTAGCCAATTGTACTTAATGCCTATGACTTCTGCTTCTATATATAAAGGTGGTCTGAAATCTCTATCTTTAACTCTGACGATATCTCTTAGATGTACTGTTACATCGTTATAATATTTATGAATATCGATTGAAGATACTTCATAACTTATTGCTGCTTGATTACGTTTGTTAAGTTCTGTTTTAGCAAGTGTAGTCAAACGTTTGAGTGTCATGTTCTCATCTTCGGTTTCAGGCTCATATACATCCCAAATATAACGATTAGGAAGTCCGAAAATCTCTTGTGCTTCATCATCTACTACAACGGTTTCAATTCTTGAGCCATCTTCTTTTTCAGGACCAACTGCAAGTAAAGCAGTTTTCACTTCAGATAGATCAATCGTTCTTGTCATGCCTGTTAAGTCTTTACCTTTAGTAATTTCTTTACCTTTGAATAAGTTTTTAGGTTTAGTAATTGATACATAACGATGTTCAACAGTATGTGCGCCTAATTCGATATAAAAACTAGGAACCATGTCGTAAGTAGTACAAAGCATGTAAATTAAATCAAACGGATTAGTGTGAGAAGTCCATGATGTTGTTCTATTGCCACCATATTCTGTATCATCAGATACTTCCCAACCTGTATCAGCAAGTGTTTTAAGTAACGCTTGTGTTGTTGTATGTGCTTCAAACTTACCAGGTTTAATTGGCTTTGCTGTTTTCAAATCTTCTAGGTAACTTGCGTTACATTCAATTTCAGTTGTACCGTCAAAGTTATCTGCAATGTGGATGATAATAAACTCTCTAAATGTACCGTTATTGTCTTGAGCGATAATACGATTGCGTTCTCTTAATTTCTCTGCTCGAGTATTTTCAATCGTAAAATCAAAGGTTTCTGTTTTTTCTTCTACATTCATACTCATTTCGACATTAAGCAATGCGCCATCACTTTGACTAATAAAATCAATGATGTTGTCATTAAAATCAAGTACATGTATTCCTACATTCTTCACTATCTAACCTCCAATCTATAAAAATCTATCTTGCCAGTATACTGTCGTGTCATATGTGTTTTCTGGATAAATCATACATTCATTCATCCCTTTATTTATGTTGAAAAAGTCACTACCAAATGTTTTTAAATCAAGCGCAGGCTCTTCATTAATTGTTACTGTTTTTTCTTCCATATTGATATTAATCAAGTCACCTTTTTTAATAATTAAATCTCTTGCTTTAGGTGGTTTGGGTAATATTTCATGATTATAACTACCTAATATCGTTGTTGGCATATGATAATTATTACCATTCTTAGCAATATAGATACTTACTGCTGATATAGGTCGTTGATAGAAGTTTCCTGCGTCAATGAATACTTTTTCTGTAACGTCTACTGGAGTTATTCGTTTAGGATAGTCTACTTCATCATATTTCCATGTTTTTATATAAAACTTATCTCCAATACGTTTTAAACGCATATAAATTACTATATGTTTCCATGTGTAAAACTTAGGTGCGTTTGTATAACTGTATATCTTCTTTTGATTACCGTTTTGGTCGAATAGTGTCACATGTATTGTGCCTATATTTTGCGTTGCTCTAGGGTTGCTATAACCAATAGAAGCAATCACACGGTTATCTGTGTCGTATATATATTGAGTTGCATGTGTAGCACCTTTTTTACCTTGATTAACGTGTATTTTAACTGTCGAACTAAAATCTTGAGTACTTTTACCGAATGAATGCTTATATTCTGCACCATTCCATCCACTCGTGCCTGTAATACTGTTTTCATCAAGCATAAAAGCGTCTTTTGAAGAACTCATTGCCATAGAACCACCAACTGTTCCACCAGTTACATTATCGTTGATAGTACCGTTAGTGACTTTAGTCCATCCAAAGAAAGAACGCATCTCATCATTAAATAAAGTCGGTGTATAATCTTCGACCTTTTTATCTAAATCATCATCACCTATCATGAAATAATCTTCATCATTCTTCGTGATAGAGAAATAACTCGCATTCTTTAATGCTGTTGCTTGTACAATAATAGGACTGTCGGCTGTCCCTGTACTAACTACTGATACTTGATCTGAAATAGCTGTGTTTTTAGTGCCTTCGACTGCGTATTTGTATGGATCAAGTAATGTAACTTTTAGAGAGAGTTCAGCTTGCATACCTACATCTTTATCTAATTCGAAAGGACCAGTGATATAAGCATTCCAATACCAGTTTTGGCTTTCGAACTGCAATTTAATTGGTTTATCACTATCCACTCTTTTTACTAAATCATTTATGATATCATCATGATTTTTTTGACCGTTTCTGTTTGTGTGAGTGTCATTCCTTACTATCAAAGGTATTTCAAATTCTAATGGACCTATCTTTCTATCTTTTAATACACCCCCAACTCTACCTGCTACTTCTTCAACTTCTAAAGCATAATTAAAAGAGGGTATTTTGAACCCTCTTTCGATATAAATATCATTCACTTTTTTATCATTAATAATTAAAGTGTCGCTCAAAATATCCCTCCTAAGTCACACTAGGTTTAAATCTAGCTTTTCTATTTTTATGACGTTCTCTTTTATCAACGATTGTGTTTACTTCTTCGCCTAACGAATATCTATCAATTACATTAGACTTGTTTGCAATACGTTCATTACTATCTTCTAAGTTGAATAATGTAGAAATAATTGCGTCCATTTTTTCAACTAAAGATGTTAATTTAATATTCTGTTCTTTTAACGCTTGATACTCTAAGTTTCTACGCATTTCTGTTTGCTGTTGCTTATCTTTTTCTTCTCTAATACCATCTGCAAAGCGAGAAATTGCTTCATATACTGCTGATTGAGTGCGATTGAAGATATCACTATTAATGACACGTTCAATAGCAGCGATTGATACATCATTAGGGATAATTTGCTCGCCACCTCGTAAGTTCATGATTTCGCCACCTTTTTCAAACACAGTAGCGTAACCTTTACGAGCATTGTTTGTTCCTGTGGCGTACTTTTTACGTCTACCAGTTGGCCCCCAACCAGTTAAGCCACTAGCCATTCGACGTTTCCAGTAAGATAAATTAGCACGCCAATCTGTGTTATTGAAGAAAGCAAGTAATTGGTCGTAACCGTTTTTAATGTTTTTATGCCCTCTAATTGCGTAGCTGTTAAATGAGCCTGGTGTATATTGTAGTAAACCTTGTGCTTCATTACCGCCACTGTTCACGTCTTTTATCCCTTGAGTAACTCCAGCGTTACCACTACTTTCTGTTTGGATAAGTCGAGCAACATCATTCACATCAGCGCTAGATACTCGCACACCAATTGCTTTAGCAGCACGTCTGATATCTGGTTTCCAAGCACTTGCTGATTTAGATACTCCACCTTTACTACCGTTGTGTGATTTCAACCATTTAACTGGATCAATAGAGTGTCCTGTCATTGAACCAAAACCGTGTTTATTCATTTCATAGTGTAAGTGAGGACCACTACTTGAACCTGTGTTACCAGAAATACCAATAGCGTCGCCCGGTTTAACACGTTGTCCATTTTTAACAAGCCATTTACTCAAGTGACCAAAATAAGCATCATAAGGTTTTGCTCTTACGATAACATGTTTCCCAAAGCCTGATGCTGTATGTCTTGTTTCAACTTTACCGCCCATCGGCGTTAGGACTTTTTCGTAAATATATGGTAAGTCAATACCTGGATGCGCCCAGTTGAACGGATAGCCTGGTGGTGGACCGTTCGGACTGTATCTTGTAGTAATGTTATCAAGATACTTAATAAATCGACCGTCGCCATCGCCACCAGAAACGTCATCTAACCAACCGCCAAATAATGACTTAACACCATCTTTAAGACGTTTCCACATTGCATCCCAAAGCATCTTAGGAATTTCACCATTAACCATGCTAAAGTCAACACCGAATTCTTTTAGAACTTTATCGACAAGTTTTCCAGGACTACCGACGTATTGTAATAAGTCGCCTGCTTTCTCTTTAGCCCATGTTCCTGCAGCACCTAGAGCGCCTTTAGTTGTGTTAATCATTTTCTTAGCACCATCACTAAGTGATTTAACTGTATGTTTAGCACCTGAGCCTATATCTTTAGTTTTGTCAGTAACGTATTTCCACGCTTCTTTTGCAGCACCTCCAGCACCACCTGCGCCGAAACCACCTTGTCCCATCATTTCTCCAGCGTCAAATGTAGGATGATTATGTTTCTTGCGTTTCTTAGCGTCTCTTAGCATACGTTTTCTAACATCTGCACCACTATCTGTACCACGAGAAAATTTAGGAATAAAGCCTTGATTTCGGAGTTTTTGAGTGTTTCTACCACTTATAACTTTATCCCCTTTATCCAATGGGAAAATTACATCTTTACCAATAGGCGCAATGATTGATCCGTTTTTACGTTGCACCAACTCTTGATGTCCGTTTAATCCTGTTCCATTTCCTCTACCTTTGTCATTCAAAGTAGCTAGTGTAGGACGGTTGATTACACCATTTGATACAAAACTTTGTGAGCTTGCACCTTCTGTACCAGTAGAAAGTTTAGGTATTTTGCTATCTATACCTAATTTACCGCCTACCCAGTTTACAGCTTTGATTAATGCATTCAAACTTTTCTTGACTGCGCTTACCATTCCAGTAATATGACCTTTGATTTTTCCAATAATATTTTTAAGTCCGTTAGACATATTGTTGAACACCTTACGGACACTATTCCATAAACCTTTAGCCATGTTCACTGTTGTATTCTTGATGCTACGCCAAGTGTTTGACATAAAGCCTTTAACACGATTGAAAATAGTACGTGTGCCTCTATAAAGACTGTTGAATGTATTACGGACACCTGTCCATAAAGATTTGGCGAACTTAACTGTTGTATTTCTAATATTACGCCAAATGCTACTCATGAAACTTCTGATTTTATTAAAAATACTACGCGTTCCTCTTGATAAGCTATTCCACGTTGATTTTACGCCTGACCAAAGATTTTTAACTAATTTAATAGTAGTATTTTTGATAGCACGCCATACACTAGACATAAAGTTTTTTAGCTTATTAAAAATATTACGCGTTACTTTAGATAAACTATTAAATATATTTTTAACGCCACTACTTAAACCTTTAGCTAATTTTATTGTTGTATTTTTAATAGCAGTCCATGTTTTTGTCATCCACGATTTTAAAACACTTACAATTTTCTTAACGCCATTACTCATACTGCGAATAGCATTTATTACACCGTTTTTTATAGCATTCCACGTTCTGATTGAAATAGATTTTATGACATTCCACGTCGTAGAAATAAATTTCTTCAAACCACTAATCACAGTTTTAGCACCATTAACTAATGATCTAATAATTCTCAATACACTGTTCTTAATGGCTAACCATGTTTTTATAGAATTATTTTTAACGAAATTCCACAACGTACTAAAGAACGATTTCAAACCATTGAAACTCGCTTTCACTAAGTTAACTAAACTTTTAGCGATAGCAACTATTCCGTTCTTGATAGCGTTCCATGTTTTTATACTGGTTACTTTTATAAAATTCCATATATCCGAGATAATATTTTTAAGCGCTTGCATAGGATGTTGAATTGCAAACTTAATTGCATTCCATGTTACTTTTGCAGCGTTTTTTAAAGCATTCCAAATAGCAATAGTTGAGTTCTTGATAGCAGTCCAAATATTAATAATATACGGTTTGATAAATCCAAATACTGCTACTGCACTATTTTTTATTGCGTTCCATGCATTTATTACGAAATTACGGAATGTTTCGTTATTCTTCCATAAGTAAATAATGGCAGTCGTTAAAGCACCAATAACTGTTATTGCAATGCCAATTGGACCTGTCATAAATCTTAGTGCTAGACCTAAACCTCTAGTCGCAAGTGCAGCAGCTTTAGTAACGACTGACCATGCTTTAGTTGCAGCAGTTGTTATTTTTGCTTGTATAGCTTGTCGTTTCATTCCTAGCGTTGCAAATGCGCCTTGCGCACCTAATAACTTCTCTGCACCTGTAACAGCAAGTAAAGCGCCTCTCATACCAGTTAAAGCACCTTTAACTAGGAATATTGGTTTAAGTAATAGTAAGATAGCACCTGTTAGAGCTACTGTTGAACCTAGTATTTTACCTATCATAGGATGTGTGTTAATCATGCTCGATAGCCAACCAGTTATAGCATTAGTTACCGACAATGTGACTGACGCAACGGGAGCCATACCTTTCACTAGCCCCCAAAGTACACCAGTGATGTTTTTAATTAATTGCCATACTTTAGGACCATTCGTTTCTAGGTATTCAACAAACTGTTTGAAACCGTCTGAACGTTTTAATTCTTCGCTCCACTTCCTGAAACCTTCCGTTACGCTTTCTATACCTAGTAAAACGTTGTGAGAATGTCCACTAAATGCACTGAATAGATTGAATAAACCAGCAAATACATTACCGAATATTCTTCCAACAATAGGTAAGTTAGTTTTAGTGTATTCAACAAAACCGTTTATCGCTTTAGAGCCTTCAACACTATTTGCCCATTTTCTGAACGATAAAGCCATATTTTCAAAGCCTTTTGATGCCCACACGAATAATGGACTTAACTTGTTAAATACAGCAGTCGTACCGTCTACAAAATGATAAGCACCTTGTAATAAATGGCCGAACGCTTGTGTTCCTTGTGTATTTAGAATATTGAAAGCAGTTTTTGCATTAGCTGAAGTTTTAATCCAATTTAACATCTTTCCACTCATGCCTTCTATTTGTCCTGCTGTTCGTGTTAAGAAAGGATTGAGGTTAGATAAAGAAGTTCTAGCAATATTAATACCATTACTAAGTGTGTTGAAAATTTTAGCTTGATTTTGAGCGATAAGTCCTTCCCATTCGTTTTTCAAACTACTTAACACACTTTGATAACGTCTTGTTTCATTAGTTAGTGCTAATTCGCCATCTTCTAGTTTTTTAAGTGCATATGTTGCTTGACCTGCAAACACATTAATAGCGCCCATACCAATACCAAATGCGCCACCTAGACCGATAGCACCACCAGCTAATGATGTGAGCATACCGCCAATACCAGCACCAGCACTTACGACTGAACCCATGATAGGTACTAAGTTGGCAAATTGTGTAGCCATGACTTCACCGACTACACCTTGTGTAATTTCGCCTAAACTTCTTAATGTAGTAGCGATACGATCCATACTACCTCTAGCACCTGCAAACCCTGCTCCCATTAGAGTAGTAGCTAATCTCACTTTACGTTGTGACCTAGCAACTTCATCTAATTCATCTGAAAGCTCATCTGCTCGACCTTGTGCAATTTGCATAGCGATACTTTCTTTTAAAATATCGTTACGCAATTTGTCGGCTTGTCTACTTGTAGAACCATGTGCTAATGAAACTTCTTTTAAATTTTGTTTAAGTAAGCTAATGTTAGCTTTTGATTTAGTGATAGTATAGTTCATTTCTGTTAAGTGATCTTTGTAGTTATCAACTGAACGTGTACCTTGTTTAAAAGCGATTTCACTAAGTTTTGCTCTGTTTTTAAGTTCACCTAAGCTATTCTTTACTTGGTCACTTGAACGATTAAATTGCTTGTAAGCTAATTCTGTCTCTTTTAATTCACGATTATAAGTAGAAAGTTGATTTTCTGCTTGTTGTACTGCTCTTGAGGCACTATTAAGCTTTCTTTTTTGTTCTTCAGTAACCACATTAGATTTACTGATTTCACTTCTAACATCTTCCAAGCTATCTTGTCGTTTTTTAAGTAAACCCTCTTGTGCTGTGATTGCTTTACCTAAATCTTTTTCTCTGTTTGCTAATTGTTCAGCGCTTAACTCATTTTTCTTGAATTCTGAGCGTTGAGAGCGTAAAGATTTATTGATGTTCTTTAGTTCTCGTTCTAATGTTCTTGAGGAGGCTTTTATGGGGTCGACATCCATCGAAACCTCTGCACCTAAGTTAAAATCTGCCATTATTCCACCTCCTTATTTTTAAATTAATGCCATCATTTGTTCAGGACTTAATGCTCCTGCTTTAGCCACTTTAGAAGCCTTACGTTTACGTTTTTTCGTATTGAAGTATTTATCGAAATCTTCCATAACAATTGCGTCAACTTCATGTGGTTTGTATTGTGCATCTTCGATAAAATGACGGTAAACCAGATAAATATCTTCGACTATTTCGTCTGCTGTTTTGTCTTTGTTGTAGTCGCTTTTTTCTTTGACTTTCCCGCGTCATTACTAGCGAAGATTTTGCTATAAGTATCTGGCAAACTGTTTTCGACTTCTAAACCGTCAAACACTTCATCAATCGTGAATTGATTGTCGAATACTTTAACTAATAAATTTGCGAACTCGTCATAAATTTCAAAATCTTCATCGTTGCCTTCTTCTTTGATTTGCTCGTTTAGTTCTTCTGATTTATTTAAGAACTCTTTATACTCATCTGTTGCTTCTAGCTCGTCTAGTTCTTGATATAATTTTTCTGCTTCTTCATCCGTCTCTACATCTGCTAATTTATTCTCTACTTTTTCAATTTTGTTTAAGATCGAACGATGTTTACGGTATAAGTTTTGTAACTCGCCGATTGTACTAAAACCTGTTTGTAATTTTTGCTCGAACTCTGCTTGTGCTTTAACTGCACCTAAATTCAATTTATCTTTAACAAATGTTTTGTTTTTACCATCAATTTTTAAAATTACTTTAGCCATTCAAACTACTCCCTTATCAGTTATTTTTGTATACAAAAATAGGCGACTTATTACAGTCGCCTTAAATCATTTATGCAGCTGGTGTATTGTCGGCAGTCGTCACTGCGTCGTCACCATGAATTGCTTTATAGAAATCTTCTTCGTTGAAATCTGGATCTGCACTATGAATACGTGCAAATACTAATTTGTCATTATCACGTTGTACGAATGAACCTTCCATTTCTACTTGGTCTTGTTGCTCTGGACTATCTTCCATAGTAGATGCACTTGTATTAGGAATATTGAAGTTACCACGAGTTAACCCGTAGTAGATGTAAGAACCATCATTGCAACGATACTTCCATGAAACTGATAAATATGGAGGTACTAAATCAGAAGTGTATAATTCCATACCTTTGTCAACTTTTACTCCTAAGAACTGTTCACGTTCTTCTTTGTTTAATTCCATTAAGTTTGCTGTAACTGTTGCACCAGTAATACCACTGAATAAGTTTAATTTTTTAACTCCATCTGCATATACTGGTTCGTTACCTTGTTCTAATTCTAATTCGATTTCTTGTAAGCCTGGAACGTCTGTTAAAAGACCTAGTTCAAAACCATTACCTGCTTGACGACGCGCTTTGAAACCTTCACATGTAATTGCTACTTTTTTATCTGCCATTATTAATTACTCCTTTACTGGTAAAATTATTTCGTATTCATTCATTTGATTAAAAAGGCCGAGTTCCTTATCTTTCGAAAAGTCTCGGCTTATCACTCTGCCATTGTGTTGTTTGATAATGTCGTTCACATACTCACTTACTGTGTAAGTGGTATTGATGTCATTACCAAACGTTTCAATTGCAAATAAAAAGCGATAGTATTCACTATCGCCATCTCTGTATATTGTGTTTTGTAATAAAATTTCTGTAATTCTTATTAAAGGTGTGTATTCTGCTTTTTGATAGTTTTCGGGAATTTCAAAATTAAATATTTTAGGTTGCTTACTAGAATTGAGTGATCTCTCTAACTCTTTATCGCTTTTTAACCACGAGTATATACGTACGATAGGGTGTCTAGTCGACATCGACCATGTTCCTTACTGCCTCTTTATATATTGCAAGAATTGGGGCTTTACTCATTTCTAATGAACGTCGCATAAAGTGTTGTGGTGGTTGTCCCATAGAACGATTAGAGGGACGAGTACCGACATCGGGAAAGTGGATATACCAACCAGCATCTTTACGTTTACGACCTTTATCAAAACCAACTGTTTTAGTTGGATTAAGTTCATCACGACTAAAATTAGATATTTTTAATACCTCTACTGCATGTGTCGAATGAGTTTGTCGCTTGTGTACTGGTGTATTAGCCTCAATGTTAGCTTTGTAGAGTTTTGCAGCCTTTGTTACTGCCTGTTTTGATTGCTTTTCACTATTGATAACTAATTTTCTAATTTTATCTGATATATCCTTGTCACTGTCGTAACGTTGTTTAACCATTACTCTACCACCTCGCATTTCAACATTTGACGCTCTAAATCTTGTAAGTCTGTTTCAATATATTTAATTTTGTAATCTTTCCCTTTGAATTCAACTATCATATCTGACTGTATATCAGCCTTTTGTCTATAACGGATAATAAAGTCGATTGTTCCTTTTCTTGCCTCTAGGCCCATTTCTCTAAATTCTTTTATTGTGGTTTTTGACACTTCGCAATAAGGAGTGGCAATCAACTTCTTATCTGTTACATAAACACCTTCATCATTGACTGTTTCAGTTTGGTCATAAATCTTTATTCTATGTTTGAGCCTTCCGATTTCCATAAAGCATACGCTCCTCTCAAACTTTGAATAAGTGCTAGTGATGAAGGTGCTACATTGTGCTTAGCGAATTGACTTGTAGTTGATCTATTCTCGTAGTGGTGGCCAACTTGGTTAATCACAGCTAAGTTATAAAGTGCATTACCTTTATAAAAGGCATTTGCTTTGCCATAACCACTTACAGCACCTTGTATTTCTTGTTCAGATGCTTGTATCAACCCTAGAATTTCATCATCATCAAAATCATGGTCAACTCTTAAACGATTTTTAACTTCTTCAAGTTCCAAAGTAAGCATTTAATCACCTACTTTTTCTCTTTATTATCAATACGTTCTAAGAAAGGACCTTCATAGCCTTTATCTGATAAAGTTTTCTCAATTTCTTCTGAACGTTTGACAGTCATCTCAACTTTTTCATTTTTGATTAGTTTTTTTTCTAATTCTAAATCTTTATAAGGTTTTAACACTTTGAATTTAGCCATTATTTAACCTCCTTATGCGACTGGTTCAGAATTTGTAGTTTGTAAATCAACTACTACTGCTGCTTTGTGGTCTAATAGACGTGCATCTTGTCGTACTGCAACCATTAAACATTCACCAAAGTGCATATAGTCAGTCCATGCTGCTTGATATTGAGAACGATCAAATAAAGTGATAGCATCTTTCAAGTTACCAAAGATGAGTGTATTTGCACCATTTTCTCCAAGCATTTCATCAGGTAAAATTACCACTTTACCACCTAATAAACGTTGAGCAGTCGCTTCTTTAACGTCTGGTTGTAATAAATATCTATCTTCTCTATCTGCCAATTTATCTATTGTATTAAATGCTGTTTGAGAGACAATCGCTACATTATGTTCATAGTTAGGGATAACATGTTTATTAATAGCGTCTTTCAATCCATCTACAACTTCTTTAGATGTTACTCCTGTTACAGTTTCAGAAGGAATGCGTGTATTTTCTCCTTCTTCACCAGGCCCACCATTTTTAATTAAATCAATAATTGCTGCATTACGAGTTGCTGCAATTGTACGTGCTAACCATTGTTTCAATTCTCCTAATACATCAATTTGTGAATCTTCAATAGCTTCACGAGAAATTCTGAAATATCCACGATGAGTTTTAATATCATACGCTAGTTGGAAGAATGGTTTAACTGCTAATTCAGGGTTTTCAGCTAGTTCTTCAACAACTGGTAAAGCTGCTACACTTGATTGACGTACTACTGGGAATTTACCTGATCCGTTTTTAACTTTCTTCACTGTTACATATTGATCTAAGTTAAATTCAACTTCTTTTAACTTTAAAATGTCAGTTACAATTTCTTCTGGGATAACAACAAAACCAGAATCAGTTTTTAAGCTACCACCTGGAATATCTGCTCGTGTTTCGATATAACGCTTAAAGTCACGAACTTCTTTGCTATCCTTAGATTTGCTACCTTCTGTTGCGCGAGGTGCAAAAGGTGAAACACTACGTTGTTCTCCATTAGTTGAAGATGTCGAAGTAGAATCATTATCTCCTTTATTTTGTTCATCATCTTTTTTAATTTCATCTTCTAATTTAGTGATTCGTTCATCTAATTTTCTAATTTGTTCCACTAAATCAATTGCTTCTTTTGGCTTTTCGTTATCATATGCTTCTTGCGCTCTGATTTCTAAATCTTTTCTTTCAGAACGTAAACCTAATAAAATTGTTTTTTTGTTCATTATTGAACCTCCTAAATTTAGTCATAAAAAATAAGCACCATTCATTGAATGTGCTTTATGAGTGTATGATTTGTGGCGTTCACCTTCGCCAAGTTAAATATTCATCATTTTTAATGCTGCATTAGCTTTTTCCATTAATCTACGTTGTTCAATTTGCTTTTGCTCATTCTCTTTAATATTTTTGATACTTCTTAAAGCTGGTGCTACATCAGTATCTTCGTAAGCTGGATAAGTAACAATGCTCACATCGAATAAAGAACGGATTTTGTTTACTGTACGCTTAAATATGCCATCTTCACGTCGTTCAAATTCATCTCCATCTTCTTCAATGGTGAAACCGAATGAACATTGATTAATATTTCCTAATTTAATGTTTTCATATAAGTCTCTAGCATACGATGTATTAGGTAGTTCACATCTGAAACGTAAACCAACATCATCTACTTCAAGTTTTAATGTGTCAGCTACTGTACGACCTAAAACATAACTGGAGTTATGATCAATTAAACATCTCACATCAGATAAATCTGCATTTCTTAATGCTTCTGGTGAAATAACTTCTACAAATTCTCCTAATAAATTACTTTCTCTATTAAATTTCAGAGCATAACCTTCAACAATCATATTCTCATCATCTTTAGCGATAATATTATCACTCGTTCTGAATTCCTTGTTCATCATTTCCACCTCCCTTCAACTGAGAAAGTTGAAATTGATTAGCATATTCTAATGAAACATGGTTTAAATCTACTCTTGGTATTTGTCCTAAGCCTTTAGGTAAAGGTATCAAACCTAATTCTTTACGATACTCATCTAAAGAAATGCCACCGTTATTTAATTGACTGTTTAATGTTTCTACATAACTATCCCAATCAATCTTTCTAAAGCCACTTGTATCAAACATGAATTCCTTATTATACATTTCTTTTTGAGTAACCAACTTAAAATCTAATTCAGAGGTCCACATCTTCATGTATCCTCCTAAACAATTCATTAGATAATCATTGTTTACATCTTTCAATGAAGTATTATTCATTTCAATTCCAAATTTCGATAAAGGAATTTGAAAAGCTTTAGCAATGGCTTTGGTACTTAAATCATTTTCATTGATAGCTTTCAATACATCGGTACTAATCTCTAATTGTTCATATTCCATAGTGGAGTCTAAAACTAATACTTTACCTGCTTGATCTTCACCACTGTTTGCTTTTTGCCATTCTTCTTTAATTTTATTTCTAGCTTCTGGTGATAATTTACCATCTTTCATTTTTAACAATGAGCCAGCTTGAGCGCCATTAGTGAAAAAATTAGTAAAGAACTTTTTAGCAAAACGTTGTGCATTAATATCTTCTTTTAAAGCATCAATAACAGATAAACCATTTAATCCATCACTAGAAAAAGGTTTAATGTCTATAACATCTGAAAAAGGAACTTCTAACAATTCACCATCATTGTCTATTTCGTAATAATTTTCACCTTTATCATCTGTTTTTAAATGACACCTACTCGTCTTTATATGATAAAGTTCATTCACTCCACCTTGTGGATTGCGTTCGATTTTAATATAACCGTGTTTAGTGAGTAACGCGTTTAACATAGTAATGAATTTAAGCATATAACCATTGTAATAGGGATTAGGTTTTTTATTGAGCAACATTTCTAATCTATCTCTTTCACTTGCTACTCCGTTTTTCAATACCTTGATATCTAATTTAGCAATATCACGTGAAATTAAAGTAACTGCAGTCCATATATCACTATTCATCAAAGTTTCATAATCTTTCCATGAAATCTCATTTAACGGAATTGTGTTATAAGGGAAAATAGTTAAATCTTTTTCAGTCAAAGTGCTTTCTTCAGGTAGTGATCTAGTTTCGAAGAAAATACCCACAGTTCACACCTCCTTTTATTTAATTGGTTGCTGTGATTTCTCGAATTGATAAATTAAAGAAATCACAATAAGTGTTACTCCCGTTGCTAATAATCCAATAATATAATCAAATTTTAAATATATTGATATATTCAGTAATGTTAATCCTAATAAAAAAAGGATAGCTACAAGATTGTTAATCAAGAACTGTCCTAATGTTTTCAATGTATTCACTTATATTCCTCCTAAAATCCGAAGTCATCAGATAAAATATAGTCTTGCAAACTACTTTCGAATTCGTAATTCATAGCTAATGTATAAGCAGTAACTAATGCAACCAACGCATCTATTTTATTTCTGTTCATTTGTTTATCCAGCAAAATATTATTGTTGTTATCTGTTTTAACAATAGCGTTGTTAATTGCTAAGTTTAAATTAGGGTTATTTTGATGTTTGATTTTGTTCTCAAACACATCTAATCGAAACTGTTTTAACGCTGGTGACATATGCTTATAGTTTTGTGGTACTTCAACTAACAAATAATCTGTCTCATGTTCCATCTTAGTTACAAATGCCGAAGCACTCCAACTATCGTAAGCAATAGCTTTCACATTTAAGTTATGTTGTTCAATAAATTCAATTAAGTAATCTATTACTTGTTCATAATCTATAATTCCTGATTCTGCACGAGTAAGCGTAGCCATATTAGTATCAATCAATCTCATGTAATCAATTTTATCAGCTTGCGATTTCTCATATAATGAATGTTTAGTGCCAACAAAAACATGTGAATCAACATAATACTTTCTGTCGTCTGTTGGATATATAAAGCTTAGCGCAGTTAAATCTTCGCTTCTTGATAAGTCGACACCAATATAAACATCTCTACCATCAATTTCTAATGGTTTCTCAACATGACCTTCAACCCAATCGTTATAAGGAATATAAGTATCTTTGCTAGCTTGTCTCCACATATTAAAGTTTTTAACTAGTATTCCATTTAGACCTTGATTATCTATACCTTCTTGAACTTCAGCTTCCAAATTACGTTGTAATACTACTCTTAAATCGTCTAATTCAAACAATGGATTGGATTTAATCCAAGTTTCCGGTTTATGTACCTCATCTTCACTATCTTGTTCTGCTACATAAATAAAATAATTCTCATTTACAACTTCTCTTGATAACACTTTAGTTACATATTCATACTCTTCAAACATAGGACTATTTAAGTTATGACCTGCTGTAGAAATGATGATGAGTGAAGGATTATTAAGTAAGACTTGACCACGTCTTAAAGTTTCGTACATTCTTCTATTTTTAGCTTCATGAAATTCATCGATAATAGCATAACTGAACTGATAACCTTCCAAATTACTCGCTTCATTCGAAACTGCTTTAATTTTACTTTTATCTTGTAAGTTTGAGATTTCTTTTTTACTTTCAGTAATTTTAGTGAGTTGTTTTACCTTTGGTGACTTCATTCTGACTGATTCCACCTGTGATGTTGTCATATCATAAGCTATACTTGCTTGTTCTCTTGAGTTTGCGCTTAATCCTATCAGTCTTTCGTTTGCAGGCTCTTTCCCTATTAACAATTCATATAATGACAGACCACTAATTAATAATGTTTTACCATTCTTACGACTCATTGAGATATAACCTTTAGTGAAACGTCTGTTACCTAAATGATCTTTCCAACCCATTAAACTACCAGCAATAAATTTTTGGAAACCTGCTAACTTCATCGGTTTTCCAGATTTAGGATCTGGCAACATTTCTAAGAACTTAATAACTTTTTCTGATTCTTCTACATCAAACTTATATTTAAAATTATCTGTATTTAAATCTTTTAAATGACGTTTACACGCTTGAATATTCTTTTGGCTCGCTAATACATTTCCTTTAACAACTTCTCTAGCATATTCAGTTACTTGATCTATATTATTTGCCATTTATCATTTCCTCAAATTCATCTGTTTCTTTTTTATCTTCTTTAGGTGTAAAGATTTTCAATCTTGCATCAATACTTAATCCAATCTTAGGTGCGATAGAATTAATTTGCGCTAACGCATCTCTTTTAATTGCATGATTCTGATTGAGTTTTGTCCCTCTTTCAGTTTCAATAATTGCATCTCCCTCATTCATTCGAATAGTTGCATTGACATAATCTGAAAATGCTTGACAATAAGCTGATACTAACGCTAAATCGAGGCTAGCAATAGGCAATTCAGAAAGTAAAGGAACAATTCGCTTGTATTCTTCTTTTGCTTTATCATCAAGCCAATAAGGAGGATCTAAATCAATTTTTTGTAAGCTGTTGGCCTTTTCCTCAGATGCTTTACGTTTTTCTCGTTCTAATACTGTCAATTTCCCTTTTCGTTGGTCTAACGTTTTTCGACTTTTTCCCATTTACTTCACCTCGTTTCTATAAAATTTATGCGTTTTCCCACATTTTCAAGATTTTATTGATACTTTCGCTGAAAGAAAAGTGGACGAACGATATAAGAAAATACAAATCTTAGGCGGTGTTTTTCTCGTACCCCTTTTTGAACTTATATTCTCGAAAGTCCAAATTGCCATCTACCTTTAAAATCTGGCAGGGTGATTTTTCCTTGTCTGAGCAATTTCTCATCTCGTTCTTTTATCGTATTGTGTCGAATACAACTTGCGACAAGATTATCTAGATCCAATCGTTTCTCATAGTCATACTTAATAGGAATGAAATGATCAACAACTTCATATCTTTTAACAATTCCTTGATTTAAACAATACTGACATAGTTCGTTATCTCTTAAAGCTGCTGTACGTCTCACTTCTCGCCATGCTTTGCTGTTATAAAAGGTGGCAATAGGCTTTTCCCTAGCATACCTACTTTGCGCATAGCTATTCCTAGCTTCATTAACAAGATAGGAATGTTCCTCACAATATGATTGATTGAAGTTAATTAATTGATTACATCCAATCTTATTACATTTCTTTTTCGGAATAACTTTCACTTCTTTCAAGACAAAAAGAAAAGAACAAACAACAATGAAGTTGAATGTTCTTTCTGATTGTTAGATATTATTATCACAACTCAATTATAAGTTTTATTTATTCAAATATAAAATTAGTGTTGATGTTGCTTATCTTGTTGAAGTTGTTGAAGTTGTTGATTGTGTTTATCTTGTTGTTTTACATATACATTTACAATTTCATTAATTCGACTATCTAAGTTTGTTCTTCCAATGTTCATGATCTCTCGAACATCTTTAGGTTTCTTTCCTTTCTTGAATAAGTAAAGAATATTTAAATTCATATCATTGTTAATGTTATGTTCATACTTATCTATAAACGACACAACTTCTATATGTTCATCATGTATTCTCGATAGCACATAATTACGAGTAGCAATCGCTTGTACCTTATCTGTTGTCTTACCTTGTGGCTTTGGCATAGCTGCTTCAATACCATACTGCGCTGTACCATTACTATCTTGAATGTACCCTTCATCTATAAGTATGTTCTTACGCCAATGATAACTATATATCATATCCCTTATTTGTTCGTGTGTGTACAAGTGTTTACCTCCATTACTTAAACTGTTTCTTTGCTCTTTCTATTTCAAACTCCACATCTTCAATATCGCAATCTCTCACGTACTTAGTGAATAGGTACACGTTCGTATATCTCTGTGCATTTAATTCCTGACGCAATACTGTATTGTTACCTATCGCAATGAGTAGCAGTACGCCGAGTATAATGGTTAATGCTATCCACATATCTTTAACCTCCAATATATTTATCTTTAAGTTTTAATAACTCATTATAATTAGCTTTGAGTTTTGTTTCTGATATTTCGGCATCAGTTGAAAACTCATCTATGATTATTTTGGAACTGTTATAGTATTCTTTTAGTAAATAATCAACCAAACTTTCTTTACTGTTTATACGTTTAACATCTTCATTTATATCTGGATTTTTGATTTCTTTTTCCCTTGCTGCTTGTACTTCTTGTTCAGCTTTCTCCATTTCTATTTCTAAACTTTTATAAAACTCGTCATGAGGTTTAAAGTAAATTTTCCATTCGTCATTATTGTTCGAATACTTTTCTTCAAATAACTTTCTGTTTTCAGGTTCATCTAAAACTACAACCCATTTTTCTTTTTGTTTAGCAAATACTGTTGGTTCTTTTATTCTTTCGAACACTACTCACTCACCTCTGCTTTAATTCTGTTCAAGTCGTATTGATCCCACTCACTAGCAAAGTCCTTAGGTGCGGTATCAATATCATCTTCGCTTTCTAGCTTGATGATGAGTAGAGAAGTGAGATACTTCCCTAACTCATACATAGCGATTAAGATTAAATCTTTAAGTATGCGTTTAATCATTACTACGCACCTCACTTTTAAAATTAATATCTTTTACAGTGATACTATTATGATCTTCTAATAAGTAATAATAACTAGATAAGAAATCTGCTATAACTATAGGATGCTTAACAGCCATTCCTTGTTGAGTATTAATTCCGGACAATTTTAAAAAATACACGTCACTATAATTGATTACTGAACAATCACCGACAATCAAGGTGTCATCTTCTATTTCAAACTCAATGCCTTTGCTAATTAATTCTGAAGTTATTATTTTGAAATCACTCATTCCGTTCACTCCTTACCAAGTATTCTTTTAATCTCTGCTACTATATCCTTCTTACACGTAGCCTTTATCTTTGTCTGCTGTTCCATCTTGTCTTGCATGATTTCGCTCCATTTTCTTTTTGTATGCTGCAATCAGTTGGTCGATAGTGTATAACTGTTCGGCTATTTTAAATACAATTATTAACCCTCTAATAGGAGTAAAGTCCTCATCTTCAAACTCATACATCATGTCATAAATCATTTCTTGGTTAATGAAATAAGATTTTTCTAAAAAGTTTTCAAGTTCCCAACTTTCAAAGAACAATTGGATATCATATTCATCGAATTTGCGTTGATTAGCAATACTCAACCCAAACGCCAACATATCCGCTAATTCATCTAGTTGCACATCTAATGGCTTTCCCGGTTTCTTCTTCCAGTTTTTAAATGTTTCTAATGTGTTAAACCATTCAAAGAACTCAACTACATATGCAATCTTGCTATCTTGTAAATTAAGTGTTGGAATTCTATCGTCAAATTCCTTTTGAATTTGTAGTAACTCTTGTAATTGATCAACTGTTAATGTGTTATTCATTTATTGTTCCTCCAATTTTTGAATTAATTGAATGCTGTACCATTCTTGAAAAACGTTCACTTTCTGCTTTTGTATCAACTATTTGATATCTGTAATTCAACGCAGGTGCTACTGGTGGTTTAAGTGGCGACTGCTTAATAACTACTTTTTGTTCACCGATCAATGTATGAAAACTTCCACCATTCAATAAGCTGAGTAAGTCATTTTCATCTAGGAATATAGTTTGTTCACTCATCACTACCACGCTCCAATTCTTCAATATAATTAAATAAATCTTCATAAACACCACTTAATAAACTATAGCTTGGATTTTTAGTATCTTTATAAAGTACACCGTAATTATCTAGTTCTTCTTTGATATTTTCTTTTACTAGGTCAAACCTGTTCGCTACCTTTTCTAACTTCGCATTATTCTCGCGCAATTTAGCCATATCCTGTATTAATTCATCTCGTTGTTTACGGAAACTGTCACGTTCTTGCTTTAATTGTTGAATATCATCAGTCCATTTTTGGACTTGTGAACCATGTACGACAAATTTTGGATCTTCTGCCATTCCTATCCCTCATTCCATTTAGAATTCTCTTTCAATAGCCCTGCGTCCCTTAGATCATCATTCAAACTACGTGTCCCGTCCTCGTACCAAACATTAGCGAGATATCTACCGAACACATCACTTTTGTAGGTCTGGACGTAGATGTCTTTATGTTCTACACATTCTCTAGTGAATGCTGTTGCCTCTTTAAACTTATCCTGTCCTCTCTCTGGCGTATCGACACCTAGCAAACGCACACGACGTTTAGCGTAGGTATCAAAGCCACAATCGAGTAAGATATCCAAAGTGTCCCCGTCCACAACATTGGTGCATGTTGCTTTGTAGGTGTAGAGATTGTTGATGTTCAATTAGTTATCCTCCAATTCTCTTTTATACACAATAACTGCACTTGGGAAAGGTGCACTGTTTTTACTGTTACCGAATTTCAAACGACCTCTTAGAAATCTAATATCATCTGCTTTATCGAAAATGAAATCGTGCCAATAAGTTGTATCTGTTCTTGCTGGTATCAAACAAACGACCGTTGCTCCATTTAAATTTTCTTCGTATGCTTTCTTGATCCATTTTTTAATTTCTCTGCCATAAGGTGGGTTCATGAACACAACTTCATTTGACCAATCTTTACTCAGTCCATCATTTTCAATAGTGAAATACTTGCTACACTTAGCATTTTCATCTGTCGCACATGGATCTGGAGTGAAATTAAATTCATCATTCAACTCATCAAACAAATTTTGAGGTGTAGCCCATTCATTCGAATTACTACTATAATGAACATTCATCTCAAACACTCCCTGTTCCTTTTTATGTCACACTCACTAACTTTCATTGTCACTCTACTTCCTGCTACCTTAACCACAAAACCTTTGATACCTAGCTGTCGTAATTCACGCTGTATTTGTGTAGGTGTCTTGCCTTGTGTAGCATAGCGATAGCGTTGGTTAATTGTGTTGGATAATATCATGCGTTCAACTCCTCATATTCGTCTGCCCACACATACATTAGTCCATCACTTACACATCTACTGTTGCATCTTCTTGCAATATGTCGTCGGTCAACGAACAATACACTTTGTGCCTCTACCGTGCTTGCGAACTCCTCTACAATCTCATTGTTGCTATCCACTAGGTAAAGTGGTTTAGAACGCCCTGTATTTCTACGATATAATCTATACTTGGCCATTGTAGAAGGGAATAGATTATCTGCTACAAGATTGTTGTATCTACTATCTCTAGGGTAAGCATGGTAACCTGTCTTTAAACCACCGATAAATGTCTCATACACAATATCTGCTGCACGATATTTACTGTTCTTATAAATCACTGTGATTACACCTTTACAACCATTACCGAACTTATACTTACCATTCGGCGTTTTCATTCTTCCTAAGTTGCTAACGTACAGATCATATTTATCACTGTATTTCCAAATCTCATCATCTACGATAACTTTTTCATTAAACTCTTGTTTCTTCTTAAATCTAGGTAGCGTATCTGAAAAGAAACATTTCAACTTATCGTTATAGATGCCATGTTTACTTTGATACCATAGTGTATTGTGTGGAATACCCGTAATATTGTGTAGATGAGATAAGTCGGTTTTAGTTACTGTGTGAGTGAATGGCTCGTACATATACACCATAGTTAGTCCTCCGTTCGTCATTCCATTGATCTTTCATATATATTTTCTAATTCTTTATCAACATCAATTCCTAATTTGTCTTCGATTTCCAACATTTTTTGTTTACTTTCTCCTTCTAATTGACTTCTTAATATTCTCCAAGCTTCATACATCAAATTGGCATCACTAAATTGATCGACCATCGCAAAGAAATCTTCGTTATCCATATAAATACTTTCTTCTTCATCTTCAGAAAACGGAGTGAATGTTGAAGTTATTTCACAAGCGTTTTGTGAGATATACCAAAAATCTACATCATATGCCATTCTATTCTGCCTCCCAATTCTCTATCGCAAATTCCACACTTTGCTTAGCTTTCTGTAAGTCTTGTAAACCATTCTTTCTAGGCGCTCGCATTAAGTATTTGAGTGCATTCCCTACGTGATAGAATACTGACGCTGATTTGTACGTCTTACCTACTAATTCGATAATCATTCGTGCTGAGAACTTACCGAACTGATAATGAGGTGGTTCATGTACCATGTCTTGTTCTTCCTGCATATCCACCTTACGTGTGAAAGGCTCGTTTACTTTTTCGAAATTCCAGCTATCATCTATCTCGATTTTTCTACCATCTGTTGTTTCAATTTTTGCCCAAAAGTAAATACCATTCTCTGAATTAATACCGTTAGGTTCATCAACAATCGCTAAAACACTATGTTTTTTCCAGCCGGATATTCTTATTACATCATTTCTCTTTAATTCACTAATTCTCATCTGCTTATCCCCTTACCTTGTTCAATTTCAACGGGAACCTTGCCTTTACCATAGACAAGTTCCCAACCTCTTAATTTTTGCTTGTAGTATCTTTTACGAACAGTCGAATCTCCGACATCAAAATATTTATATACGTCGCATAGTCGATATTTTTTACCACCGATATACACATCTGGAATATTTTTATATCTATCGTACATACGATCACTTCCAACCTTCTGAAATTAAACTGACATCTTTTACATCAGTAATATCTAATCGACTATCGAACTCATCGGGATAATCTGTTGCTAAGTTCATTACACGAGTTTCTTCACTTTCCGTTTCGCTATCTGCATCAATATAAGCTGTACCTTCGATTACAAAATTAACTTTTAGTTTTGCCATTACTCATCACCTGCCAATTCGCCATCTTTCCAAATAAGTGTAAGTGTTCCACCATCATTGATTGAGTAATAAGCAATACTTCTAGTGCTACTCTCAGCTGTATTGATAGATATACTACGATATATAGAGGCTTCTGATGCGTTGTCCCCCGATTTATAAATTTTTAAAAGCAAAGGAATTATAGTATCTTCCGTAATTTCTTCTTTAACTTCTACTGTAAAAGTTTCGTTTATAGCAATTTCATGCTCTGTCGATACATTTTGAAGATTATCGAAATACACAGAACCACCATCGAGATTGCTATAAAACGCTTTTTCTGTAATATGGTTCTTCCAACCCCATTGAATTAATTCTGGTAATGTCATTTCTACTTTACGTTTAATCTTTGCCATTCTTCATCTTCTCCTTTACGATTTCTAATGCTTCTTCTGGACTATGTGCAATACCATGTATCACATTGTGTTTCTCAAAGAAATCTCTGAATTTCACTTGTTCATCGCTTACTCTACCTTTTGGCTTCTTAATCTCTACTGCGACAAATTTTCCATCAGTTAATCTCACACCGAATACATCAGGAAAGCCTTTCGGTAGCAGTTTGATTGTTCTGCCACCTACTCGAACTGTTCCAGCATTAGCACGCCAGACTTTGCAACCATTTGCGTTAAGTGTTTCAATAATTTGTTTTTGAATTTCGCTTTCTCTCACGTTGTCACTCCCATAGAAAATCATCTATCGTTGTCTGCTGTTTCAGTTCTTCTCGTCTGAACAGCTTATGCTTACGTTTCATCTCTGCTAGTTCTTCTTTTGTCACGTACTGCTTAAAATATTTATCTGCCATTCCACCTAAGTTGGTTAAGTAGAAAGTGCCATCATCTCTAGGTAGCACTCTCAACACTTTCCAACCGTCACTTTCAAACAGATCATAAGCGTTAGGTTGATTTTCGATAAGTCCCATCGCTTTGCCTCCACTTCGTATCGTTTTCAATAATGTTTAGCACTTTCTCATAGTCATCGAATGGCGATATCTTTTTTTCTTCCAGCAAGCGATTGATAGCCCGACCAACTTCAATCAGTAACGTTCCAATAAGTTGATCGTTGCTATAATCTTGTCGGTACATTGTTCCGAGTAGCTTTTTATATTCGATAACCGTCATGTCATGAACCTTTGTGTACGTTTGTAGTATTCGAATTCGATGACACCTGTTTCACCGTCTTTATTCTTTGCAATATTACATTCAACAATTGACTTACCGAGTTCATCTTCTTCATCTTGGTTGTAGTAATCTTCTCGGTATAAAAGCATGGCCAAACTTGCATCAGCTTCGATGCCCCCTGCTTCTTTCATGTCAGACAACATAGGTCGTTTGTCATTACGACTTTCTACACCACGACTGAGTTGTGAAAGTAATACGATGATTGCACCAGTTTCGTTTGCTATGATTTTCAAATCACGACTTATTTTTTCAATACCGTTTCTACGGTCTAATTTGCTATCTGTTTGCATTAATTGAAGGTAGTCGATGAATATGACCTGTTGCTTATCTTTGTTCTTCATGGCTTGCTTACGGACTTCCTGAGTGCTTACATTACTTTGTGAATTAACATCTATTTCAAGTTTTAATATTTCGCTTGCACCTTTAGTTAATTTTGTTAAATCGTCATAGGTTAAATCAGCTTTTTGCTTAATACGTTTTAATTCAATACCAGTAATGGTTGATAACATTCTCTCTAATATTGCTACGCCTGTTGTTTCTAAACTAAATAGCGATGTTTTATAGCCTTGTTTAGCGATATTAAGCATCATTTGAAGTGCAAATCCTGTTTTACCTACTGAAGGTCGTGCAGCGATTACAACTAACTGTGTAGGCTCTAAACCACCTATTTTGTAGTCCATTAGTGGATAGCCTGTCTTAATCACTTTCTTAGGTTCATCGCTATACAACTCTTCTACAAACTCATCAACGATTTTCTTTGTGCTTGTTTCATCTGTTGCGCTAATCATTGATACTTCATTTAAGTCAGTAAGCATTGTTTCAAATGACTTTATACTTTGTGATTGATTAAACTCGTTAATAACTTCATTTGCTTGAGATACCTGATAGGCTTCTAATAAGTTCTGTTGGTAACGTTCAAATATGCCATAGCCGATAAAATCTGAATTGTAGAGTTTTTGTATTGTGTCGAAGTCCAAGAAGTTTTTGTTCTTCGATGTTTCTAGGAATATTTCTTGATGATCGACCTTACCGACTTCAAACACATATTCCATAAATGCTCTGAAATCGTCGTAATAGAACATATAAGGTTTAACACGTAGCTTTTCGATAAGTTCAGGTTTCTTGAGTAAACTTGCAATAATCGTACTTTCAATATCTCTACGCTCATTCATAGCTGTTCACCTCAAAGTTTCTTAGCTGTTCTTTAAATTCATCGAGTAACTTTTTTCTTGCAGCCACATATTCTGGATCATTCTTCATTTTCCAATGATGCTCTTTTACATCTTCTGGCTCTTCTTCATATTCCAGTTTTTTAGGTGCTTTTCTCATGATTTTAGGTAAGTTAGGTGGATATGAGTTGCCACTGTTAATGTAGTTTTTAACTGTTTTAAGTGTCGGTTCGTAATCACCATTTTCACTTAATACGTCTATCCATGTTTCTAATTTAGGAGTATCGAATTCCATATTATAAATACGTCTGACTTTATCTATAATTTCGAATGCTTGTTGTTTAGTCATACTCATTCGTTAACACCTAATTTCTCTTTCATTGCTGCAAATACATCTTCTGTTTCTTTAGATTTCTTTTTCTTAGGTGTCACTTTAGCTAGTGCTTTCTCTTTAGTGTCTACACCTTCGTTATTCCAATTTCTTAATACTTTAATTAGGTAGTTAATACCTTTCTTGTTTTGTTTACAGTAGTTAATAGCTACTGTTGTTATTTCTAGTTTGTTTCCTTTAATAAGGTTGAGTTCATCTTCTAATTCCTGTACTTTTAAAGGACTTTGTATCATTTCTAATTCTTTACTAACTAACTGAAAGATTTGTGACGTGTCGCCTGTCTCATTATTAGTATTATTATTATTAGTGGAGTTATTATTAGTAGTGTTGGATTTTCCTATGTTGGTTTTTCCTACATAGGTTTTTCCAATCTGGTTAGGTTGCTCAAATACTTGGTATTCATATTCTCTTAATTGACCTTTTTCATTTCTTCTTCGAGTACGATGAATATATCCAGCCTGCTCTAATTCTTTAATGCCAGTTCTCAAACTATCTCTACCGTCAGACGAATGTTTATTTAATTCAGTTTCGTAAATTCTCCAATCATCTGGTCTACTTAATAGATAAAGAAGTATGCCTTTAGCTTTCCAGCTTAGGTTATCGTCATGAATAAAACTCTTGTGTACAGTTACGAAGTTTCCACTTTCTTTGTAAACTCTAAAAACTGCCATTATCTCACTCCTTTCAGCATTCTATTTAGTCGTTCATCTACATCCACCCAACTATCTGTTAAGTGGTACTTATTATTGAATGTGTCCATTCCTACTTGGTGCTGTTCGTTGTGATGAGATCTACATAGTGCTAACACTTGATTTCCAAAGTGGTTAATTTTCGTTCTATCTCTGCCACGTCCTACTGCAAATCTATGTGCTAAGTCAGAATGTGGTTTGCCACAGATAACGCAGTTGCGATTTACCGTTGACCAATATAGAAACGCTTTATCATTTTTGAGTAAATCGCTTGTTTTATAGTTAAGTGGGATATTGTTATGAAACACCCAGTCGAGAATGACTTCGATTAATTCTCTAGCTTGTTCTCTTGAACAATTACTTAATGACAAGCGTTTATCATAGCCATTTAGAAACGTTAAATAATCTTGGAACATTTCTCTCATATACTCTCTTGGTTGCCCTGTATAAGCCTCTATATCGTTACAAAGAGCGAACACTTTCCGTCGCTGCTTATCAGTGATTAGGAATGGATCAATAGCTTTAACTTCACATTCAACGTCTAGTCCGTTATCTAGTAATAACGATGTTTTGTTGTCTATATCTACACCCTCAATGACAACGGTAGTTGTACCGTCATCTTGAGTAATGTAATTTTTAATAATTGGCATTTAATCACTGCCCTTAATGATTAAAGCTTCATTGTTTATATCTAAATCGCCTTTTACTCTAAGATAGTCGGCTAAACCTCTGCATGATTTACATGGTGTTTGATGACAAAAATTTCTTTTAGCACACTTTAATTGTGTAGGCGCATCTTGTTTTGCTAATCGTTCATTAATTTCCAAATACATATTAGTAGCTGGACAATCAGAACATCTGTTTTTTCTTAACTCTAGTGGCTCACCTTCGTTAGAAAGATGTTCAAAAAATTCCTTTTCTTTATAAGAAACTTCAACGTTAGTTAGTTGTGCCATTTAAATCACTCCTAGAACGGTAAATCGTCATCATCTATATTTGCGTTGTTATCATTTGTAAACGGGTTATTGCCTGCTGGTGCTTGTCCTCGTTGTTGTTGAGGTTGACTGTTTTGTTGGTTGCTACCTTTGTTGTCTAAGAATTCAATTCTGTTAGCAATCACTCGTACTACTGAACGATTGTGTCCTTCTTTATCTTGAAATCTATCTTGTTTCAAGTTGCCTTCAATTAAGATTTTGCTACCTTTACCGCAATAGTCAGTGAGTAGTTGAGCAGTTCTACCAAATGCTGCAATATCAAAGAATGAAGTGTCATCTTTTTTGAATGGGTTGTCTACTGCTAATGAGAAGTTAGTTACTTGTGTTTGTCCTGCTTGTTTTAGTTCTAAGTCTTTAGTGATACGTCCTGTTAAAATTGTTAAATTAGTCATTATTCAATTCCTCCAAGCCATTTATTAATTTGTTGTCTTGTAACGTTGATTTGTTGTTTGTTTAAATCATTTACGTTCATATTTTTTAATTTTTCTATCTGTTCTTGATATTTGCTTGCAGCATTACTTCTTTCAGCAATTTCGATAAAACTATCTGCTTCTTGTCTAAGCAACTCTTTCAATTGGTTACTTGAAGTTGCATATCTTTCTTGTTTTTGTTTTGCATCTGCATCATCTTCATCAGTTGGAATATTGAAGAATTTCATTAAGAAATAACGTTCTGCGTAAGTTAATGCAGTACCATGTGCTTTTGATACATCGTCTTGTTGACCTACTGCATAGAAAGTGACTTCGAATTGTTCTTCTGGTTTATCTGCATTGATCCATACATAAGTTAATTTCATTTCAACGATAAATTCTGATGTTGTAATCTCACGACCAGCTTTTTTATTAAATCTTGTTACATCAATTTGTTTGTAATTTTCTTCTGATGTTTTTGGTACAAGTAATAAATTGTTTTCAATCATCTTATTTCTAATTCTGTGTAATACTTGAGAGCCACTTACGTATGAGTAGTTGTAACTTTTTGCATCTTTAGTAAAACCATCAATATTAGCTTTAACATCTGCTATCTTTTGGAATAAGTTAAGTTCTTGTTTTTCTTCACTCATCATATTCAACCTCCTCATATTTAGTTGTTTCTGTTACTACTTTTTTGATTGCTGCATGTTGTGTCATGTCTATTGAGGCTTTGTCTAAACCGTCAAACTCTCTCGCTCTGCGTTTATCTCTTGTATAATCTGTATCTTCGGGAGAGTTAGGTCTGTTTCGTATATATAAGTCGTAAGGTGCGTTCTTTAGCTTAATTAGATAAGTGACTGTTTCTTTCATCGATTAAGCACTCCCCTTTAATTACTTTCTTAGCAAGTTCGAATTTGTTATGAAGTTCTTCTGATGTATAAAATTCAGCGAACAAAATATTTTCAGCTCCTGCGTCATACTCATCTGAGCGATGAAAGAAGAATAGGACTACTTCACCTTCACAGGCACCTGTTCCGAAATGACATTCAACATTTTCTTTACTGTGCATAATTAATGCATTTAAGTCGTTAGCGATTTTTAGTAATTTGTGTTTCAACTTGACGACCTCCTTATTTAGTTGTAAATTTTAAGTACATATATATTTGAAAATCTTTGACTGTTTGCTATTGGCGTAGCAATCAGTCTTTTTTGTAGTAGTATTCATCAAAGAATACATAGCTTACTGTTGCTGCGATTAATGCAATTCCTAGTGCTTTTGGTATGAATGTTCCAGTAATAAATAGTGCAGTTGATAGTGCTAGGAACATTGTTCCAGCGATATACATGCTTTTATCTTCGTTACTTATTTTTTGCTTTCTCACGTTCTTCCTCCTCAATTACTTTTTGTAATGCACCAGCTTTGTACATGAAGTTTAAAAAGTAGTTATACATTTCTTCTGACATATCGTTCACTCCTTTCGTATATAATGTAGTTATCCCTTCGAGTTATTTTCTGTTAAATCTTTAGGCATAGAATTCAACTAATTTTTACTAATACCGTAGTCTGTAAGTCTTAAAGTTTTATGCTTTGCTTTAGACTTCCTAGCACTTCTAATCTCCTCCACCAAGACGATGATTAGGAGTGCTATTTTTAGTTTCTTTAGCATGGTTATGCCTCCTTTCATGTATAATTTAGTTATCAACCTAAGGAGGTGGATAACATGAATAAAATTCCATTCGACCCACAATACTTTGCTAATGCATATCTAAGTACTCAAGAATTCAAACCCGAAAACTATGAAAGCGAGCAAGATATGATTGACGAAGCTTTCTCTGTGTATTTAATGGCGTTTGAACACGCTAGAGATTTTGTCGAGAAAAACCAAAATGACGGTTAGTATCTAAATTTGATTTATTAGTGAAACTAATTGTCGTTTTTCTAGTATTCTTTTCAATTTTTATAACCTTCCACGTCACAACTGCCATTGTGATGAGGAGGGTTGTTTTGTATAAAAATTTCATGGTTATGCCTCCTTTACGTTGTTTGTTCGATTGTTGGCACTAATCAATTTTTGGCTCAGGAATTAATTCGAAATGTTTCTCTAACTCTTGTAATGCCCAACGCATAATTTCTTCTAAGTGTTGTTCTCTATCCACTTCTAACGTTGTTACTTTTCCAGCTTCTTCGATAGAGTGTTCGTATGTTTTTGATTTATCGTTAACATTCATTTCTAGAGTGTAATGGATGTAAGTTAGTAATTCTTTTTGTTCTTGTGTCATTTTGTTGCCTCCTTAAATTTCGATTGCTGATGGTCTAACGTCTTTAATAAATTGAATAGCTAAGTCTACATCTTTACGTTTGATGTGATTGTTAGGTGCGTTACCTTTCATGCCTAGATGTTTCTTAGATTTAACTAATAATTTTGATTTGACTTTTCCTAATTGATGTCTGTATTCTTCTTTAGCTTTTTTGTTTGCTAATGCTTGTTCATATACATCTCCGATTAAGAATTCATCTATCGTTACTTGAATACCAGCTTTACCTAGAATTTGTTCAGCTTTAGACTTGATAGCAAATTTGATAGCGTCAATGTCTTGTGGCGTTACATATTCTCCTTCGAATTTTTCGTTTAATTCTTCTAATTTTTGATTACTTACTTTTCCTGTTGAGATTAAGTAATCGAGTTTGTCACTAACTAATTGTTCGATAAGTTGGTTCATATCATCTAATGAAGTAATTCCATATGCACTTGCTAACTCATTATGTTGTCTTTCTACTTTGATGAAGTAACCTCTGATTTTTCTTCCGATTTCACTACGTTGTATCATTGAAATTTCTTTTGCCATGTCGAGTGTCATGATGTGATTTTCTTGTTCATAAGTACGCGCCCTTTTTTGACCGTGTACTATTTCACTTTGG
>NZ_KV813764.1:113436-137653 GCF_001813735.1 Staphylococcus sp. HMSC068C09 | reverse complement strand
TAATGTAGTCGATATTTTCTTCAAAACCATATTCAATCATTCGTTCAATCCACTTATCATATCGAGTTCCGATTTTTAATCCTTTGTGTAACTCACGACCACTTACTGCAACTGTTCCATCTTCATTTCGTTTCAAATTGAATAGTTGTTGAATTTCGTTCATAACATACTCCTTTTAGGTTGATATTTTATTTATTCCCGTTTTCGGGATGTCAGGGTTATAAAAAAAGTCGTTCATATCCAAATCAAGTATATAACAAAGTAAGCTAGCTTCTTTTAAGGTAAAGTCACTTTTGTTTCTGTTTATCTTTTGACTAAATCTATTAGTTGTCATGCCCATAGCCTCAGCAACTTCTTTATGTTTTATACCGTTTTTATCTAAATACAAACGAAGTTTAGTATGTTTTTGACCTTTCATACTTTCACCTCCTTATTTCCCGTTTTCGGGATTACACTTAGTATCTTACACTCCTATATATTCAAAGTCAATGAAAAAATTCCGTTTTTGGTAAATTTATTCAAAATATATGTTGCATTTTCGGGATACAAATATTATAATAATATTTGTAAAATATGAACTTAGGAGAAAAAACATATGGAAACTTTCGAAAAGAATCTAAAAGCATTAAGAAAAAGCAGAGGTTTATCTTTACAAGAATTAGCAACCAGACTTAATAAAAATTATAATGTTAAATTTTCAAAAACTTCCATTGACCGTTGGGAAAGAGGAGAGTCAAGTCCTTCTATGGACCACGCGAGTGCATTAGCACATTTTTTTGATATTTCATTGGATGAATTAAGCGGACTTAAAGAAATGAAACAAAAAGAACCCACTACTCTTTCCGCTCACCTTGAAGGTGAGTTAAAGCAAGAAGATATAGATTACATAATGAGTTTAATAGATAGATTTAAAAAAGAGGACAAATAAAGGGATTGGTTTTAATGTCACGTTATGAACAATTACTCACTGAGAACGAACACATCAAAATTAGAGATACACACTCGCTACCAGACGGTTATAGTGGTTTCTATAATGACGGTATAATTCTTATAGATAAAAACCTACCCGAAACACGAAAAGCTGAAGTGTTATACGAAGAACTTGCACATCATAAACTTACATATGGGAACATCTTAGATCAGTCTAAATGGATTAACCGTAAATTTGAAAGCTACGCTAGACGTCATGGATACGAGGCCGCACTACCCTTGCGTATTATTGTAGAGGCACATCACTACGGTGTAAGTAACTTATACGAACTAGCAGAATATGTTCAATTAAGCGAAGAACACGTATTAGAAATATTGGAATATTATAAAACAAAACATGGTTTAACTACTCGATACGGTAAATACGTTATTCAGTTTGAGCCATTACGAGTGTTTGAATATAAAGATATATAGTAAAGGAGAAACATATATGAAAAAGTTTTTAGCTTTAATCTTTAGCGGTGCTTTAATTCTAGGCGCTTGCGGTAATAACGACGCGTCTAATAACGATTCTGATACTAAATCAGAAAAGAAAACTGAAAAGAAATCAGAAGATAAAAAAGATAATAAATCCAAAGAGGATAAAAAGTCTAAAGAAGAAAAGAAATCTCAAGAAAATGAAGATAGCAAGTCTACACAAGAAAACAACTCTACCCAAGAACAAAACACACAAGAAACTGCAACAAATGAACAAGTTCAATCTCAACAGCCTGCAACTCAAGAGCAACAAACACAACAGCAGAATATCCAAAATAATCAACAGGAAGTAGCATCGCAACAAAATTATCAATCGCAAGATTCTCAGTCTAATCAACAAACACAGCAACCTGTAAATAGTGCTAGAGAACAAGCGCTAAAAGAAGGTATAGATTTTGATAATCCAACTGATGAAGAAATAGAAAGAATGAGAGAACTGAGTAAAAACTCACCATATGGATTGCAAGAACCTACTCAAGCAGGACCTTACGAATAAATTTTAGGGTAGTTCACCTACCCTTATTATTTTTTTACTTTTTTTGAGGTGATTTAATGAAAGTGGCAATCTACACAAGAGTAAGTTCCTATGAGCAAGCAACGGAAGGTTATTCTATCCATGAGCAAGAAAGGAAATTAAAAGCCTTTTGCGAAGTTCAGAATTGGCACAATTTCAAAGTATTTACTGACGCTGGTGTAAGTGGTGGCTCGATGAATAGGCCAGCATTAAAACGTATTATGGATAACCTAGAGTATTACGATCTAGTGTTAGTTTATAAGTTAGATAGATTAACACGTAACGTTAAAGACTTACTTGAAATGCTAGAGAAATTTGAGAAGTATAATGTGGCGTTCAAGAGTGCTACTGAAGTATTTGATACAACTACTGCCATTGGTAAGTTGTTTATCACTATGGTAGGTGCTATGGCTGAATGGGAACGTGCTACGATACGTGAACGTGCATTATTTGGTAGTCGTGCAGCAGTAAGAGAAGGCAACTATATTAGAGAAGCTCCCTTTTGCTATGACAATGTAGATGGAAAACTTGTACCTAACAAGCATAAGTGGGTAATTGATTATCTTGTTGAGCAATTTAAACATGGTGTATCGGGGAATGAAATTGCTAGACAGATGAATTTGAAGAAAGTCAACGTACCTAAAGTTAAGAAGTGGAATAGGACTTCTATTATTAGGTTGATGAAAAACCCAGTCTTACGTGGTCATACTAAGTATGGAGATATGTATATTGAGAATACGCATGAGCCAGTGTTATCAGAAAGTGATTATAAACGTATTATAGACGTTATAGAGAACAAAACACATAGAAGTAAGGTAAAACATCATGCTATCTTTAGAGGCGTTCTAACGTGTCCTCAGTGCCATAATAAGCTACATCTATACGCTGGTAAGATAACGGATAAAAAAGGATATTCTTACGAAGTAAGACGCTATAAATGTGATACATGTTCAAAAGATAAAAACGTTCAAACAATATCATTCAATGAAAGTGAAGTAGAAGATAAGTTTATAGAGTTACTTAAAACATATGACATGAATAAATTTAAGGTGGATATCGTGGAAGAAAGTACACCTAAACTAGATTACGACATAGATAAGATTATGAAACAACGTGAGAAACTTACACGATCATGGTCATTAGGTTATATCGAAGATGATGAGTATTTTAGTTTAATGGACGAAACTAAAGAGATACTTGATGAGGTTGAACGTGGTGGTACAGAAGTAGAAAGTACACAAACAGTTACGAATGAGCAGTTAAATATGATTGATGATATTTTGATTAAAGGTTGGAGTAAGTTAAATGTTGAGCAAAAAGAGGAGTTAATCTTGAGTACAGTTAAAGAAATTGCGTTTGACTTTGTTCCTAGAAAGGATAATGAGAGCGGTAAGGTGAATACACTTAATATAAGGGAAATTACTTTTAAATTTTAATGGTAGTAGTGTTACAGGGTAGGTAGCACCGGTACCCCCCATAGTTGCAACGAACATTTGTGTACCAGGTGTAATAATTTTATCTGCATGTTCTCCTGCTTGAATCAAATTTAAGTTTGTTTCAAGATTTGCATAAGTAATTGCAGCGATTGCTGGTTCAACAATAGATGGACCATGTATACCTACAAACCAGAAGAATGCGAAAGCACCGAAGATAAGTGTGACACCAATCCAGCCATCTGCCGCAGTAAATAATGGTTCAAAGATTTTTAATACGGCGTTCGCTACATTTGTATGAATAAATGTTCTTGATAATAAATCTAATGCATAAATAATGATAATAACCGCTGACAACGGGAAGATATCTTTAAATACCTGAGAAATATTTGGTGGTACTTCTTTAGGCATTTTTATTGTAATATTTCTTTTAATAAAGAAATTATAAACAATTACGGTAATAAAGGCTGAAATAAAGGCTGTTAATAATCCTTTTGTGCCCATAAATGCACTTAAAAATCCACCCTCTTTAATAGGATCTGCTGCTAAGAATAAAAATCCACTCATCGCAGCCATCATTGTAGAAATAAAGTTAATTTGATTGGTTTTATCTAATTTCCTGTTGTAGGAATCGGTTAAAGACTTAGCTGTTGTTCCAGCTACAATCAAACCAACAATTCCCATGGTATAGTTATATGGTTTCATCAATATACCTTCCATCGTTTTACTCCAAGTAAAGCCAAACACGTTAGGTACATATGTGATTAAAATAAATATACTTGAGAACAAGATAATTGGAATTGCTGCAATAAATCCATCACGAATCGCTCTTAAATAAATATTACGGGATATTTTTTCAAAGAACGGCTTTCCTTTTTCTATCCATGCTATTAACTTATTCATAGGGGTCAGCTCCCTTTTTTGTATAATTCAATTAAATGCTTCATTAAATCTTTTAATAATAACGTTGTCATTAAATGGTCTTGTCCGTGAATCATTGTAATACTAAATGCAATGTCATCACCTTGCGCTTCTTGAGCTAATAAGTTTGTTTGAGCTTTATGTGCATTTGCAATACATTCATTTGCTTCCTCGGTAAGTTGTTCAGCTTTTTCAAAATCACCTTCATTAGCAGCGTTTAAAGCCTCTAATAATTTTGAACGTGCATCTCCTGCATATGCGACAATTTCAAAACCAAGTAATTGTACTTCTTCTCTGTTCATATGAATAACCTCCCCTAAGTTATTTTGCTTTCCAAGATGTTGCAGTTGTTTTTAGTACTTTATTTAAATCATCAATGTTTTTATATCCAGTTGTACGTAACCATTCTCTTGCGGCTTGTTCTCCTTGTTCAATATAAACTTTAACTGCACCAGACCATGTCGCACGTCCGCATAACACACCATTGAAATGTGCACCTGCATCATGTGCAAATGTTAATGTTTCTTGGAATAATTCAGCTGATACACCAGCACTTAAATAAATATAAGGTAAATGTGTCGCTGCATCTTGATCACGGAAATGTTGTGCTGCTTCTTCTTTTGTGTATACAACTTCACCCTCTGTAAATCCTTCGACAAAATTCATATTTACGGGTACTTCAACTTTAAGCACATCAACATTGAATCGCTCTTCTGAGAATAACTTCATTGCTTCATTTACTTTACGAGGTTTTACTTTTGCAAATTCAGCACTTTTATTATCTGGAATATTATCATCATAAGTTAACACTTCTAAGAAAAATGGAATGTCTTCAGCAACACATTCTGAACCAATTCGTTCAATATAAGCTTTCTTTTGAATGTTAATCTCTTCTGAATCATCTACATCATAATAAAGTAAGAATTTAACTGCATTGGCACCCTGTTCTTTTAAACGTTTAGCAGACCATTCTACTAAGCAATCAGGTAAACGACCTTTTGCATTCACGTCATATCCAGTTTTTTCATATGCAAGTAATAAACCACACTCTTTATTACGTGCATCAGAAGCAGGTAAGCCATATTCAGGATCTAAAAGAATAGAAGATGCATATTGTGTTAACTCTTCTGATACAAGTACTTTTAATTGTTCGATTTGTTCAACTGTAGGAGGTTCTGTTTGATGTTCAGCCATCATTCTTTTTAATGCCCCACGTTGATCAAATGCTAAAGCTGAAATAATACCATCTTGATTACTTAATTGTTCGATTGATGCTAATTTTTGTTGTGATTTTGTCATGAATTACACCTCTATAACTTCAATTTGTTTGAATAGTTCTTTAAATTTATCTACATTGATATGACCTGTTTGATGCTCCATTGCATTTAACATTCCAAATGCATTCGCTTTTTTCAGTAAATCCTCATCGGATTGTTGATGAACAAGACCTGATGCAATACCTGCCACAGTAGAATCACCAGACCCTACAGGATTAACGACTTCTATTTTGGGGATATTTACTTTATAAAATGTTTGATGATGTTTAGCGAAAGCGCCATCGCCACCTAAAGAAACAATAATCCATTCAATACCTTTGAAGATGGGTTGAGTAACCGCTTCTTTTAAACTATCGATATCTGTAGTGACAGTAGTGTGTAATAATTGAGATAATTCATCAATATTAGGTTTTATCACTGAAGGCTTATTTTCGCTCAACAATACATCCATTAATGATTGACCAGAACTATCTAAAATCGTAGGTAGCTCTTGTTCATTTGCTAATTTCACAATATCAGCGTAGTAATTTGTATTAAGACCTTTAGGTAAACTTCCAGACATCGCTATAACATTAGCTCTTTTAAATAGTTCTAAAAGATGTGCTTTATAGCTCTCTGCTTCTTCCTTGTCAATAGTTGGTCCTTGTTCGAGTATTTCAGTTTGTTGTCCTTCATGTAGAATAGCGATACAATTTCGCGTTTCTCCTTTTATTTTGAAGAAAGACTGTTCAATTTGAGCATCTGTTAATTGTTCTTCAATAAATTGACCTAATGCGCCACCTAAAAAGCCACTTGCTAACACATTTTCGCCAAATTCTGATAATACACGTGTTACATTTAATCCTTTTCCTCCAGCAGTTTTACTCGTCTTTTTAACTCTATTCACAGTATCTAGATGAAACTGTTCTAATGGGTAAGAGATATCAACTGAAGGATTTAAAGTTAATGTTAGAATCATTTCACATCTTCCTTAATCGTGATATTCACCTTTGTCCCATTTTTCTAAGAATTCATCAAAGAAGTGAGGATTAGCTTGATTATCGTTATGTGCTTCTAAATGATTAATTTTAGCAATTAATTTTTTATTTTCTTCAGTAGGTTTGTATTCTGCTTTGATAAATGCATCAACGATATCGAAAATAAATAATTCGCCTGCTACTTTACCGCCGAAACTAACAACATTAGCATTCAATTCTTCTTTTGAATAAAGTGCTGATGTCATATCACGTACTAATGCTGTTCTTACACCTGGGACTTTGTTTGCTGCATTACTAATACCAACGCCAGTACCACAAATACATACGCCTAAATCTGCTTCTCCACTAGCAACTTTTTCTCCTACTTTTTTACCGAAGATAGGATAATGTGTACGTGTAAAATCATACGTACCTACATCAATAACTTCGTGTCCTTGAGCTTTTAAGTGTTGTGAAACTTCCATTTTTGTATCAGTTACAATGTGATCGCAACCTATAGCAATTTTCATTATTTATTCCTCCAATTAGCACATTTTATTTAACATATCTACACGGATTTGGTGACGTCCGCCATCATAGTGTCCATTTACAAATTCTTTAGCAATATTTTTAGCTAATGTATCGCCTACAATTTCAGCACCCATCGTAATCATGCGTGCATTGTTGTGACTACGTGTCATATATGCTGAACGTTCATCTGATACTTCAGCAGCAATCATTCCTTTTACTTTTGTAGCAACAATAAAACTACCTGCACCATAAGCATCCACTGCAATTCCTAAATTATCATCGTTCTTTTGTACTTCGTGTACAACTGCTAATGTTGAATCAACAAAGTCTAATTCTTTTCCTTCTGTTACATCTACTACATCATGGTTATTTTCTTTTAAAAATGTTTTTACAACATCTTTAAGACGTTGACCAGCGACATCTGAACCAATAAAAATTGTCATAATGATTCTCCTTTGAAAATAAGATAATTAAACACATGTGTTTGAAAAAGCGCTTTCAAATCTTTACACCTAAATTATAAACATAAACAAACAAATAATCAACAATAAATGTTCGAATATTGTTTGAAATTTCGTTTATTTAAACAAAATGTTTTGTTTTTATGTTTAATTGCGTTCAATTATCTAAAAAAAATACCAAGATTGTTTATTTAAACAATCTTGGTATCATTCAATTAATATATCACTTCTGTGTAAGCTTTTAATTTTTGTACATTATCTTCATCATTTTTATCAACAACTACTGCTGTTAAATCTTCTAAATGACATAATTGAGTAAAATCTTCTTTTCCAATTTTTGAAGTATCAATTAATAAGTATTTTTCAAGTGAACGATGAAGTGCAAGTTGTTGTGTATACGCTTCGTCAATTGTAGAAGTGAGTACATCTGCATCTTTTATTCCATTACAACTAAAAAACATTTTACTAAATCGTTTTGTTTTAAGAAGCGTATTTGTCATTTCACCTACAAATGATTCAGTAAGTTCTCTCATTTCTCCACCTAATAAGTAAACTTTAAAATTTAGCGAACGCTTTTTAAATAATATTTGAAATACTGGAAAACAATTCGTAATCACTGTTAATGACTCTCGTTCTATTAATTGAGCTAGTAACTCGATTGTTGTTCCAGGTCCTAAAAAAATCGTATCATTTTCTTCAATTAAGTTAACAGCTTTCCTTGCGACAGCACGTTTTTCTTCAATATTCTCTGTGTGCTTTTCTTGATGAGACTTTTCTTTAATTTGAAAAGTTGAATTACTACGTGCACCACCATGTATTTTAGTTAGTAATCCTTTTTCTTCTAGTTCAGCTAAATCACGACGCACTGTCATGTCAGATACATTAAGTTCCTCAACGATTTCATTTGTCCTAACCGTTCCTTTTTGATTTACGAGTTTAGTAATTTCTTCTAAACGATCGTATTTATTCATTCAAATTCTCACATCCAACTCTATTTTATTAAAAAATTCTTTTTATAAGAACAATTGATTTTTTATAAAGATTTTAAACGCAATTTCATTCTATACTATTATATGTTTTAACACTATTATTTAATGTTTTTCAACATTCATTGCTTCTTGAAAACTAGAAAATAAATAGCAAAATATGTTGTAATAATAGTATAAGATTTATTTTTTTAAAAAACTATACAGTATTGATGATAAATGAGGTGCTCGGATTGGGTAATAAAATCGAAAAATTAAAAGAAATTGTTGATAAATCAAACAAAATTGTATTCTTTACTGGTGCAGGTGTATCGGTTGCAAGTGGTATACCTGATTTCCGTTCAATGGGTGGACTATTTGATGAAATATCTAAAGATGGCTATTCTCCTGAATATTTATTAAGTGTTGATCATCTTAATGATAATAAAGAAAGCTTTATCGATTTTTATCATAAACGTTTACTTGTAGCTGATAAAAAACCAAATATTGTTCATGAATGGATCGCTGAGTTAGAGAGAGAAGGTAAATCTTTAGGTGTCATCACACAAAATATCGATGGCTTACATGAAGATGCTGGAAGTGAACATATTGATGAAATTCATGGTACATTGAATCGCTTTTATTGCATCAATTGTGGAAAAGAATATACGAAATCATATGTTATGGGACACAAATTAAGATATTGTGAGAACTGTGGTGATGTGATTCGCCCTGATATCGTATTATACGGTGAAATGCTCGATCAACCTACTGTCTTTAGAGCATTAGATAAAATCCAAAAAGCAGATACTGTCATTGTGTTAGGTTCATCCTTAGTCGTACAACCTGCTGCAGGCTTTATTTCTAACTTTACAGGAGACAATCTTGTAATTATTAATAGAGACGCTACACCGTATGATAAACAAGCAAGTTTAGTTATTCATAATGACATGACAGAAGTGGTCGAAGAAGTTATGAAAAATAAATAGATATACTTGTGGCTAGTGTTTTTTAGAACGACTAGCCTTTTTTACATAAAAAAGCACTTCTCAACTTTGAGAAGTGCTTTAAACATTTTAATTGAACACAAATTGCTGACGCAATTTGCATACTGAACTTGTAAGCAAACAAGTTTGCAACAATTCCAATATTAACGTTTTGAGAAATATCTAGATATTTTTTACGTGTACCTAATCCATGGAAATCCTTTTATATCAACGTTTCGGGAATTATTATATGGATAAGAATGTATGAAAAAGTATTGAAATTGACATTACTTGAACCAATTTGCACCAATATGATAGGTGTTAGTTGAATACAACAATTTATTCTATTTCTTCAGCTTCTACTTGATTTAAACTTTTACCGATATATTTCCTTTGTTTTCTTCCGTTCTCTTCCCCACCTGAAATAGCAGCTGCTGCGTAACTAGGGCTCTTAAATATAAAATCTTCTACAAACTGATAATAGTTGTTTTGATTTATTAGTTTGACAACTCCATCCTAAATTAAAGAATGCCTCATATTTATTATTGCATTACTGACTGATGGGCGATTCTTAACTACTGCGGTTGATCTCTTTAAAACAATATATTTATCATCTTTGCCTTTGCGCCTTTTATAGAAAACTCATAAATTTTTTCTTGTACTTTTTGCTCGTCAGCACTATTGAGCACTTTTTTAGACTCTAGTACATCAATACCGATGGAAGATAAAATTAATTTAATCGCCTCTAGAAATTGCTTCATTTCTGCATTATCTACTTCCGATAGATTAGGTTTTGAAGGTCGATTGCCATTAATCTAATATTACTTTACCTGATTCATCAGCTATTCGACATAACTCAGATTCTAAATACTGAATTTGCGTTTTAGTTATATAATCATCTTTTGAGGTAAAAACAATGACCTCATTCCAAAATTCTTTTTGTTTATCACCCATGGCATGTGATTTTAATCGATTACCGACATTTTCACCTTCACCAATATAAAGCTTTGTTTTATCAAGATTCTTTATATCATTTCCTATTAATATATAACACCCTGCTTTAGTAGACTCTTCTCTTTGCAGGAATGTCTTTAATTTTGCTCTTGGAAAAACCGTTGTGTAAATTGTCATATTAGATATTTCAACTGTTCGAAGTCCATTTGGATTACCATCTACTAAAAATAAACGTATTAGTTTCCCCGACAAATCAACAACCTCTAATAAGTTATAATTCTTCCACACTCAAGCCTTTAAACTCTTTCCCAAGTGCTATTTCACCAATTTGTCTAATCGTTCCTCTACCGTCATTCATCGTATAGAATTTTACCCCTCTAATCTTCACATCTTCTATTTCATCTTCAAATATGATCTCAGCTTCGTGTTCATTAATGTAAATTAATAAATCTTCTTTCCACTGTTCTTCTTCCATATTCCATCCTTTTGGCTCGATAAATATCTGAATGAAATAATCACTATTTTGTAGATAAAGAATAAAGTCGGGTTGGAACCCTGCCAAGTTCACTTCATCATGCCCACTACCAAACTGATGCAATTTTAATTTATTATTTTTTGCTGACTCACGGTGCATATTTTCATCCATACGTATTAAATACACGTCAGAATATTCCTCTTTTAACTCTGCAACTCTTTCTGCAATTCGATCGATTAATTGCTTTTCGGTTAAGTTAATAATTGCGGAATCATATACAAAGTAATCTTCTTTAATTTCATACCGATTAATTGTTTGCGGACTATCCTGCATAAACGCTTTACCTGTGTCATAGTTTGGTACACGTTTACGGTAATTTGCAATATACTCCTTAATTGGATAACCAATAAATTTACCAGTTCCACGTTGTTTACTGTAACCTGATTTTATTTGTTTTGCGACATAAGAAAAGTAACGCTCTAGAATGTTTAACTTTTCAGTAGCCGTTAGTACACTACTATCCATTGTTCGTGGAATCGTAACATAGATTGTTCGATTATAAATATTTAACCATTTCTCTTCTAAAAACTCTTCTCTTGAACTTAGTAGCGGAATATACCTTTTCAAGTTAGAAAAATGATAGAACGACAAACGATTCATAATTTTAATGAGATAACGCTTATCAAATGTAACCGCAACGTTATAAGCGTTTGTATAGTCTTCTTGCACTTTCGTATCTTTATAGCTTACTTCTTTCAATGCAGATATATATGGAATGACAACATCGCTTTTGGTATCAACACCATATTTCTCTAATGAATCGTAATAATTATCAGTTACTTCAATGATTTCATTGTAATAAATTTTGCCGTATTTCCATACGTCTGTCCGTTTGAAAGTTGGCTTTACCTTTACATCAATTAACGGATTCTTTTTATCTTCACCAGTCGGTAAATTCATTTCGTCTAAAGCACTTACTAAGTTCTTCAAGTATTGAGGTTCATTGATTGTATGATAGTGAATCGTCTCTAAAATCAAGCTATCTTTACTATCATCATTAAACCTGCGTGTATATGAACGTTCACCATCTAGTAAAAAAGGGTAATACCTTGCACCACGTCCAATTAATTGTGCTTCTGACATAGTTGTTGCTTTCGTTCCTTTTACTTTCGGGTCATCACTTAAACGAACAATGTCAAAGAGGTTTAATACATCCCATCCCTCTGTAAGTCTAGCAACCGCAAAAATCACTCGATATAAATTCATCGGACTTTCTAAACTATTTAAAGCCTCATAGTGACCTTTTTCTAAAATACCGGATTGACTCGTGTCATTGGCATTAATAATTCGACTTGGAGCAAGTTCCCTTTTTATATCTCTGACTATTTCACTTAAATCGTCCTCACGATCACGATAATAGTTATGTGCCAATGCCAATGTTTCACTATCATCCTCAGAAGTGATTTGTGTTTGTCTATGAAGAAAGGCTTTTAAAGATTCAACGGTTAATGTATCGATTAACTCGTTAAATTGTTTGTGGGCTTCATTAGAAGCATCAATTCGCTGTGATTTAAACATAATAACAGGCTTTATATATGCACCATGCTCTTCCAATGCATATCTTCTTCTGAATTCACTTAACAAGACTACATTCATCATGTTGTCCACGTCTGTATTACTCGACTGAATTCGCTTTACATTCTTGGAATATTTATCTTGAATGAAGCGGTCGAGTGCATAGCGATACAGCACCTTATCTTTGTATTTTTCATAGACATTTTTATTCTCCAAGTCAATTGTAGCAGTAAATTCAAGTAAACGATTGTCTTCATTTGCATTTAAAATCGTGGAAATTGCCTTTTCCCATGATTGTTCTGTCTCTTTTTCAGACTTGGTAGAAGCGGAGTAATGGTGTGCTTCATCTCCTAAAATAACGACTTTATTCCTTGCATAATCTTCTTTACCCATTGCATTTTCCTTTTGTGTATAAATATCAGCAGCAACACGTTGGACAGTTGCCAATTTCAAATAGATCGTATTCTTACTTTGATTTTTTGGGAAAGATTGAACTTGCTTTATTTCTATTCGTTCCCCATCTATTTCAATTTGCGGGGAATACAAATACTTGTTCGATGCCATATTTGTTAAGTTATCAATCGTTTTATTTAATACACCATTTGTATTTACTAGGAATAAAAAGTTTTGATAACCCTGTTCTTGATAGAGGTATAAAATAAGCCCTGCCATTAAGTCTGTTTTTCCACTTCCTGTTGCCATGTTGAATAGGACATGATTCACATTCCTGAAACGAAACTCATTTGCTGTTTGTGAATAATGAAAAAAGCGTAAAGCTGCATCTTGATAATACCTAAACGTATGTATCATGTTATGTTTAATATATTCAGGTGTTTCCCATGTGCCTTCTTCGTTGAATAAACTTTCATTTAGTTCCCTGACTTCATCATATAAAGGCAATGGCAGTTGTTTCTTTTTCTTTGCCACAGTTATTCACCACCTTTATCATAGAAGTTTTTATTAAATTCATAGTCATTATCAGAAATCAAATCACGAACATTTTCATCATCAATTTCTGAATAGTTGTAGTAAAGTTGGTTTTTATCGATGATTTTAATAAGAGTTTTCTTTTGGTCATCAAATGATAATTCATGTAATGTATCTTTTATTTTTTCTAAATCAACACGAAAGTCAATCTCTGCTTCATTTAACATAAAGTCAAATACATCATGTAGTTCGGCTTGTGTTTTTGTATCTTGAATAGTTTTTAAAAAGCCACGGTTCTTTTCCATTAACTCTAAGTAAACAAAACTTCCTCCACCTTGCCAATCAACTTCTTTTGAAATACCAGACTGATCATTATTAACTGCTTTCTTTAGACGTTCTACAGCTTTATTCCATTGTGTATCAATTTGTTCCATCCCAATGAATTTTCTACCTAGCTTTAAAGCTGCCGCTTGTGTTGAACCTGATCCCATAAAAAAATCTAAAACAATATCCCCTTCATCTGAAGCTAACTCTATTATATTTTTCAGAAGCTTCTCTGGTTTCTTACCATTTGGAAAGTCAACTTGTCCCTCTTTTTTTAAGTTGTTATATTGAATATCTTCCCAAAGAGTGGATAGCTTTTGTTGATACATTAGTTTTCCTTTAACTTCAACTAAACGATCTGATAAAAACATAAACATATCTTTATTACTTCCATTGTAAAAGATTTCAATAAGCTCATTAGCACTTTTTCCTTTTATAGGTTTATATTCGATGCTAACTATTCCACTATCTATGTCTTTTAAATTAGTGATTACTCTTCCTCTTACACTAGACTGGGCATTTGTTGTTCTGAAAATCTTTTCAGGAAATTGGTTGTAAACCCCTTCTTCAGTTAAATTATTACTTTTTGCAAACTGCTTAATTGAAGTTATTTTTGCATTAGGATAATGATAATAAGCTCTTTCACCATTATTATCTATTAGTATTCGATCACCCAATTCCTCTAACACCTGAGTATACTTCCAACTTTTCCCTGACTCTTTATATTCGTTAACATATTCTACTACCGGTGTAACTTCAAATACTGGGTTTAAATATACTTTTTCTTTATTTTTCGCATATACCTGAATAAATTCTGTAGCATCACGTAAACTCTTTCCTTCGGAACTACCCGAAACACCTGATATCTTAGTTTTAACAGTTACAATATTGATGAAATTATTTCTATCGAATACCTGATCTAATAGTACCCCAAGATAGTTTGTTTCAACATCATCAGTTTGCACCCATATTGTACCTTCTTCACACAATAATTCACATGCAATCTCCAAACGATTTTTCATAAAAGTTAACCAAGTTGAATGATTAAATTTATCATTGTAGTCAAATCCATCGTTCCCTGTATTATATGGCGGATCGATATAGATTAACTTAATTTTACCTGAGAACTTTTCCTTCAACGTATGTAACGCTAATAAGTTATTCCCTTTTATTATCAAGTTGTCATCTTCACTAAAGCTTTCTATCTCATGTACACCATCCACATCAAACTTTTTAGCGTTCACCAAAATTTTCTTATCTAATAGTACATCAATCTCCTCTTTCGCGAGGACTTCATTTAAAAATGGCTCCTCTGGGCGTAAGTCATCTTTATCTGTATCTTCTTTACTCATGCTTGCTTTTAACACCGTATCTTTATAAGGAAAATCTAATACAACATCAGTTGATTCATCGATAAATTTCCCATCCGCTGTTAGACCTATTTTCTTTGAGTATTTTGTATACGAATCTTGCCAGTATTCGTCTGCTTCAAATAGTTCGATGAGTTTATTTGTTTGCATGACGATATTCCCTGCAATATCAATAGTAAAGTTGCTCTGTATTGTTTCATTCGAAATAAATGCTTCAAGCAAATCTTTATCATACGTATCTAAATCTTGAATGACTTTATTTTTGTTTAATATTTCTCCTATAAAATACTTTTCACCAAATTGCTGTAAAACCTGTTTAATTGCTTCATTAATTTTAGTTTTCATGTCAAAATCCGCCTTCTATTAATTTAATCTATGTAATAGATTTTTATTAATCTCTATTTATATACTATCATATAAAGTGGTTGTTCATTTATCTTGTAGAAAATAAGGGAATAATTTCTCCCTTTTTAAATATAGCCTCTTTCTTGGCTCTATAATAAATTGGACTGATGACTAAAAATCATCAGTCCAATTTTTATGTTTGAATACAAAAATGGTGCAATTACCTCTATAATTATTAGCTACCAAACAAAATAAAAAAGAAAGGTAATGCGCCTATGTGTAAGTCTATATTAAATACATTAAGAATTAAAGATAAAAATCTAAATTTTTCAGATGAAGTGATTGAGAAAAAACATAAAGGACGAATGAGCTTGTTTTACTATGCCGAGCTCACTTATCAACCTACACATTGTGAAAATTGTTCAACTAAAAATGAAAATTTCTCTATAGTAAAAAATGGTAAGAAAACCTCAACGATTACTTTACTTAAAATTATGGAAATGCCCGCTTATTTAGAACTTCAAAAACAAAGATTTTATTGTAAATCATGTGACAGTCATTTTACTGCTAAATCTAATATTGTCGACGCTCATTGTTTTATTTCTAATAAAACAAAACTTGCAGTTTTAGATAAAGCACAAGAATACCACTCTCAAAAATCTACCGCTAAGTCATGCTTAGTATCATCAATGACTGTGTCTAGAGTGATTAATCAAGCGGCAAGCGACGTAGGTCAGTCTTCTTTTGATGCTCTACCTGAACACTTAATGATGGACGAATTTAAAAGTGTTAAAAATGTTATAGGAAAAATGAGTTTTATTTATGCAGATGCTGTATCGCACCGCATCGTAGATGTGGTAGCGGATCGTAAGTTAAAATCGCTTAAAGATCATTTTTATCGCTATTCTTTAAAACTCAGACAAAAAGTCAAAACAGTAACGATTGATATGTATGAACCATATATGTCACTAATCAAACAATTATTTCCTAACGCGAAGATTATTATTGATCGTTTTCATATTGTTCAATCTTTAAATCGAGCGTTAAATATGTCTAGAGTTCATGTAATGAATAGTTATAGAATCTCTAATAGACCGCTTTATAATAAATATAAAAGTTATTGGAAACTATTTCTTAAACCTTTTGAAACGCTAGAAGCATTTAATTATCATAAAGTCCATTTATTTAAAGAGTGGAAAACCGAAAAAGGCATTATAATTTACTTATTAGGTATAGATGTAGAATTATTTAATACATATCACTACGTTCATGAGCTAAGAAGATTATTAAAAGAAAATCAAATAGAGAAATTTAATCATAAACTCTTTTCTATTCATCTTTCAGATATGTGTCCTAAATTACGCCCAGTCATTAGAACTTTAAGACGATTAGCAGCTTTCATTGAAAATACTATAACATATTCTAACCTGACCAACGGTCCGTTAGAAGGAATTAATAATAAAATCAAACTCATTAAAAGGGTATCTTTTGGTTATAGAAATTATGATAATTTGCGTAATCGAATTATTATAACTTCGCGACTATTTGCCTCAACAACAAAAAAAGAGATTAAACAACCTAAGGTTGCTTAATCTCAATATTTGGACTCATCAGTCCGATTTGACGTAGAGCCGAAAAAAAAGCACCGGCAAGATGCCGATGCTTTAAATCTGTTAAGTGCTTTGTAATACTTTATTATTGATTTGAACCAACTTGAACCATAAATCGTCTGTAAACGTTGATATATCAACAAAGTGATTAACGTTTTGAGAATTGTGGAGAACGACGTGCTTTTTTAAGACCTGGTTTTTTACGTTCTTTCATACGTGGGTCACGAGTTAATAAACCTGCGCGTTTTAAAGAACCTCTGTATTCTGGATCAGCTTCTAATAATGCACGAGCGATACCATGACGGATAGCTTGAGCTTGTCCAGTGAAACCACCACCGTATACGTTAACTAATACATCATAGTTACCTTTAGTTTCTGTAACATCGAATGGTTGGTTTAAGTCTAAGATTAATGATTCGAATGGTAAGTATTCGCGTACGTCACGATCGTTAACAGTGATATTACCTTCACCTGGTACTAAACGTACACGTGCTACTGAGTTTTTACGACGGCCTGTGCCTCTATATTCAACTTGTGCCAATGTAATTTCCTCCTTCTAATTAACCACGTAATTCGTAGTTTTCTGGTTGTTGTGCAGCGTGTGGGTGTTCAGCGCCACTGTATACAAATAATTTTTTACCTTGTTTTTCACCTAAACGTGAACTTGGTAACATTCCTTTGATAGAAGTTTCAAGTAAACGAGCAGGGTTGTTACGTTTTAATTCACCAGCAGTCACTGATTTAATACCACCTGGGTGATTTGAGTGACGGTAGTAAACTTTATCTTGTTCTTTTTTACCAGTTAATTCGATTTTTTCAGCGTTGATGATGATTACATAGTCACCAGTATCAACGTGTGGTGTATAAGTTACTTTATTTTTACCGCGTAAGATAGATGCTACTTCTGATGATAAACGACCTAATGTTTGGCCTTCAGCATCGATAACATACCATTTGCGCTCAATGTTTGATTCATTTGCCATAAATGTTTGACGCATAATAATTATCCTCCTAAAAATAAATGCTTCGTCTTAGATTACAGGTACTCATCGCAGTCGAACCTACGAACGAGGCCTGCAATCTAGGTCATTCTGTTACGATTTCAAAGCGTAATGTTCATTTATTTTATTCCTGTCTAATCTGCTTATATATCTTGTAACACAATAAGTTTCCGGGGCTTATCGTGGGATGATATAAAACAATACCGTTAACTATCTTATATTTTATAAGCCCATTTGTCAATGCATATTAGTCATTTTGTAATGATTTTTTGTAATGTATTTTTACATCCTCACCAAAGTCATTTTTAAGTGCTTCTGGATCTAAATATATCTTTTCAAGATATAATCCTTCAGCGGGTGCTGTAAAAGGCACATTATCTCTATTTTTAGCTTTAAGCAGTTCAGGAACTTCGTTAGGTTGTCGCTTCCCTTTACCTACTTCTATTAAAAAAGCTGCAAGGACACGCACCATATTATATAAGAAACCAGAACCTGTGACGATATAGTCAAAACCTTCGTCCGTTTTTACAACTTCACTTTGGTATAGTGTACGTTCTTTACTTTCAACTTCAGTCTTTTGTGAACAAAATCCAGTAAAATCATGAGTTCCAATAAAGTGTTTAGCCGCTTCATTCATCTTAACTAAATCTAAGTCATCTTTTATAAATGTCTTAAGACCACTTTCAAATGGATTGCGATGTTCCGCTTGATACACTTTATAGCGATATCTCTTACCTACACAATCATAACGACAATGAAACGTGTCATCTACTTGTTTTACACTATTCACGTAAATATCCTCAGGTAACGCACTATTCATCGCATATTTCCATTGTTTAGGCTCAATATTCAATTCTGTGTCAAAATGAAAATACTGTTCATAAGCATGCACACCACGATCTGTGCGACTTGATGGATGTATACGCACATGCCGACGATGCATACGTTTTAAAATTTTTTCAAATTGTTGTTGAACAGTTCTACCTTGTTGTTGAATTTGAAAACCAAGAAATCCATGTCCTTGATACGCAATATTTACTAGTATGCGCAATGTCTTACACTCCCATATATTTTAATACAAATAATATCATTCCAATAGGTATCAGACTGAATAGACTCAAAGTATCTCTCTTATGCCATGACAACTTACGATAACTTGTACGTTGTACATTAGCATCATATCCTCTAACTTCCATTGCAATTGCTAATTCATCAGCTCTTTGAAAGGCAGAAATAAATAGCGGTATCATTAATGGAATGAAAGCTTTAATTCTTGTCATTAAACTACCCGAACTGATTTCAGAACCTCTTGATTTTTGAGCAAGAATAATTTTATCTAATTCATCCATCAATGTTGGAATAAACCTTAAAGCAATTGACATAATCATACTTAATTGATGCACAGGAATTTTAAATAGTTTCAATGGGGCCATTAACTTTTCAAAAGCATCAGTCAAGTCAATTGGACTTGTTGATAATGTCATAATTGTTGCAACCATAACAATTGTTATTAATCTTAAAGAAATAAAAATACCTTCTAATACCCCTGTACTATCAATTTTAATAAAACCTATTTCTAATAGCGTAGTCCCACCGTGAGTAAAGAAGATGTGCATTAAAAACGTAAAGATTAAGAAGAAAAATATCGGTGTTAATCCTTTAATTAAAAACCAAAATTGAATTTTAGCCATTTTCATAAAACATAGAATTAATAATATTATCCAAGCGAATGTAGCAAAAGAATGAGCAAAAAAGATAAAAATAATAAATACAAATACAAAAATCAACTTTGCTCTAGGATCAAGACGATGTATCACGGAGTTATTAGGTAAATAACGTCCTATAATAAGTTTATTTTTCATGTTCTTGCCACTCCTGATACAATGTTACAAACTCATCTTCATTTAAGGCAATATCATTAAACATGGTTTGATATTTATCTTCAAAATCATATTGCAGTTGTACTACATCAGGCAATGCAATATGCCAATCTTTCAGTTTTTCGTGTTGTCTGAATAATGATTTAGGAGAGCACTGTTCTATTACTTTCCCTTGCCTCATTACAATGATTTCCTCTGCATATCGCGCCACATCATTCATATCGTGTGACACTAATATGACTGTTTTATGATGATTGACCTGAATTGATTTTATTAATTCCATCACTTGTTGACGACTTTTTGGGTCAAGTCCAGCAGTAGGCTCATCAAGAATAATTATATTCGGTTTCATTGCAAGGATAGAAACTAATGCAATTTTACGCATCTGACCACCTGACATTTCAAATGGCGATTGTTCCATAATATGATGATCAAAACCTAAATCTAAGAGTAACTGATACGCATATGACTTAACTTGTTCCACATTCATCTTAAAATTTTTAGGACCAAATGCCACTTCTCTTTCCACACTATCTTCAAACAATTGTGATTCAGGAAATTGAAAAACCAAACCTACTTGTTGTCTTAATTCTCGTAGATGCTTGTCTTTTGTTTTATGAGTAATCTCCTTATTATCAAAAGTAATACTACCTTTTGTTGGTTTTAATAGCCCATTAAAATGTTGAATGAGTGTGGATTTACCACTTCCTGTTTGACCAACAATCGCATAGTATTTACCTTGCTCAATTTTGAGATTGATATCATTTAAGGCTTGATATTCATAAGGAGTGCCTTTTTGATAAATATATGAAACATGATTAAATTGAATGGTCATAATTTATCAACCAGCCCTTCATATGTAGTGAATTCATCTTTAAAGCCTAGCTTTTGATTCATTTTCATTGCAAATGGTAAATCTAAGCCAATCTCTACTAAATACTGTGTATTTAAAAAAATAAAATTTGGCTTGCCTTCTTTGTAAACTTTGCCTTTATTCATAATGACGACATGATCACTTTCTAACGCTTCACTTAAATCATGAGTAATAGAAATAATCGTTAAATTTTTCTCTTGTTTAACTTGTTTAATTAATGAAAGTAAAGACTGTTTACCTTGGGGATCTAACATAGAGGTTGCTTCATCAAGAATGATGACATCTGGACTTAGTGCTAAGACTCCTGCAATAGCCACGCGTTGCTTTTGGCCTCCCGATAAAGAATGTGGTTCATATTTCATATATTCTTTCATATCTACATTATCTAAAGATTGAATGACGATTGCTTTCATTTTGTCATGAGATACTGCGTGATTCTCGAGTCCAAAAGCTACATCATATTCCACAATTGAACCTACAAATTGATTTTCTGGATTTTGAAAGACAATACCAATATGGCGTCTAACCTCTCTTAAATAATCAGGCGTAACTAAATGATTGTTATAAAAAATTTCTCCTTCAGTTGCTTGTTCTATTCCAACTATAAGTTTTGCAATTGTAGATTTCCCCGAACCATTATGTCCTACAATGGATGTCCATTGATGTTTTGGTATATTAAATGACACATCTTCTAAAGTGAAGGCCGCATCTTTTTGATATTGAAAATGTACATGTTTAAGTTCGATGATATTGTTATTATCAGTTTTCACAGCCTTCCTCCTTTATTAATAGTTACTACATTAGTTTACATGAATAAAAACTAGATGTACATGAGTAAACGTCTTTTATATATAAAAAGAGTCATGCCTCAAAAGCACGACTCTTTTTAATCATTATAGATTCATTAAAATTAAAAAAGCGCGCACCCCATCACATTTTAGTTGAGTTCACGCTTTATATTAGTATTTAGTTGATGGGGTACTCTGAGCTAGACAATATTTGTATGTGGCAAACATTATCGTTGCACTCATTTGCTTTAAATACAAGTAGTTAGTGTATTTATATATAAAATTAATCTACTAATTCGATGATAACTGATTCAGCACCGTCACCACGACGAGGACCTACTTTAAGAATACGAGTGTATCCACCTTGACGTTCTGCATAACGTTCAGCAATTTCACCAAATAATTTTTGAAGTGCAGTTTGTGTAGTTTCATCTTCATTTAAGATTTCAACATTACGTAATGTTTTAGCAGCATTACGACGAGATGCTAAGTCACCTTTTTTACCTAAAGTGATTAATTTCTCAACAACACTACGAACTTCTTTTGCACGAGCTTCTGTAGTTTCAATACGCTCACTTACGATAAGTGATGTAGCTAAGTCACGTAACATAGCTTTACGTTGATCAGAAGTACGACCTAATTTTCTGTAACCCATGAGTTAACCTCCTTTAACTTATTAATCTTCTTTTCTTAAACCTAATCCTAAATCTTCTAATTTATATTTAACTTCTTCAAGAGATTTACGACCTAAATTACGCACTTTCATCATATCAGCTTCAGACTTGTCCGCTAATTCTTGAACAGAATTGATGCCTGCACGTTTTAAACAGTTGTATGAACGTACTGATAAGTCTAATTCTTCGATAGACATTTCAAGTACTTTTTCTTTTTGATCTTCTTCTTTTTCAATCATGATTTCAGCATTTTGCGCTTCATCTGTAAGACCAACGAAAATATTTAAATGTTCAGTCATAATTTTAGCAGCTAATGAAACAGACTCTTGTGGAGTAATTGAACCATTAGTCCAAACATCTAAAGTTAATTTATCAAAATCACTACTTTGACCTACACGTGTATTTTCAACTGTATAGTTTACACGTTCAACAGGTGAATATAGTGAATCTACAGGAATTACACCAATTGGTAAATCACTAGTATTATTTTGTTCTGCTAATGCGTAACCTCTACCCTTATTAGCAACAAGACGAATTTTTAAATGTCCACCTTTAGACACTGTTGCAATTTTAAGTTCTGGGTTTAGAACTTCAACATCACTATCGTGAGTAATATCACTTGCTGTTACTTCGCCTTCATCTCTCACATCAATTTCTAATGTTTTATCTTCTTCAGAATAGATTTTTAATGCTAATTTTTTGATGTTCATAATAATTGTAGAAACATCTTCAACAACATTGTCTATAGCTGAAAATTCGTGTAAAACACCTTCAATTTCGATGTACTTAACGGCTGCACCTGGTAATGAAGATAGTAGGATACGACGTAAGGAGTTTCCTAGTGTAGTACCGTAGCCACGTTCAAGTGGTTCAACAACGAACTTACCGAATTTAGCATCTTCACTAATTTCAATTGTCTCAATTCTAGGTTTTTCAATTTCTATCATTTACAAAATCCTCCTTAATAACGTCGAATTAATTTTAAAATTGTTTCGCTCAGTGATTTGTAACAATAACAATCAATAAAAATTATACGCGACGACGTTTTGGTGGACGACAACCGTTGTGAGGTACTGGAGTAACGTCTCTGATTGCTGTTACTTCTAAACCAGCTGATTGTAATGCACGAATAGCTGATTCACGACCTGGTCCAGGTCCTTTTACTGTTACTTCAACAGTTTTCAAACCATGTTCCATTGCTGATTTTGAAGCAGTTTCAGATGCCATTTGAGCAGCGAATGGTGTTGATTTTTTTGATCCTTTGAAACCTAATGCACCAGCTGATGACCAAGATAAAGCATTACCAAATTCATCAGTGATAGTTACGATTGTATTGTTGAATGTTGAACGGATGTGTGCTACACCATTTTCAATATTCTTTTTAACTCTACGTTTACGAGATACTTGTTTACGTGCCATTTATATTTTGCCTCCTTTACCTATTATTTTTTCTTATTAGCTACAGTTTTAACTGGGCCTTTACGAGTACGAGCATTGTTTTTAGTTTTTTGACCACGAACTGGTAAACCACGACGGTGGCGAATACCACGGTATGATGAAATTTCCATTAAACGTTTAATGTTTAAGTTTTGTTCACGGCGTAAGTCACCTTCTACTTTATAACCGTCAACTACTTCACGAATACGACCTAATTCGTCATCTGTTAAATCTTTTACACGTGTATCAGCTGATACGTTAGCTTCTTCAACAATTTTTTTAGCTGTTGAAGTACCGATACCATATACGTAAGTTAATGAAATAACTACGCGTTTTTCACGTGGAATATCTACTCCTGCAATACGTGCCATATATTTTTACACCTCTCTTTTATTAACCTTGTCTTTGTTTGTGCTTAGGATTGTCACAAATTACCATAACTTTACCTTTACGTTTAATGACTTTACATTTT
>NZ_KV813764.1:61946-113336 GCF_001813735.1 Staphylococcus sp. HMSC068C09 | reverse complement strand
TTTTCGCAAATAGGTTTTACTGATGGTCTTACTTTCATTTTTATACCTCCCTATATTATGGAGTGACGATTATTTATAACGATACGTAATTCTACCGCGTGATAAATCATACGGAGACATTTCTACTGTTACTTTGTCGCCAGGTAGAATACGAATATAATTCATTCTAATTTTACCACTTACATGTGCTAAAATTTCATGACCATTTTCTAATTCTACTTTAAACATAGCATTTGGTAAAGTATCAAGTACTGTACCTTCTAATTCTATTACATCTTGTTTCGCCATTGATTAACTTCCCCCTTTTTACAATAGTAAGGTAATCGTCAATAGACAACTTCAACGATACGAATCTAATATAGTGAATAGTTATTATAAGTTTAACAAAATGCGGGAATTATGATCGTCATACGACACTCAAAAAATAAATTCTTGCCAGAGAAACCTAATCAAAGTTCACATAAATCTAGATCGCACATTAGTTGACCTATTTTAATTGATCTAAGATATCAATGACATCTTTGGTTACTTCGTCAATATCTTTCGCACCATCAATGTTTTTCAATACGCCTTTTTCATCGTAATACTCTAAAATTGGCTTAGATTGTTTAACATTAACGCTTAAACGATTAGATACTGTTTCTGGATTATCATCTTTACGTTGATAAAGTTTTCCACCATCGATATCACAAACACCATCAACCTTTGGAGGATTAAATACAAGATGATAAGTTGTACCACATTTCTCACAGATACGACGACCTGTAAGACGATTCATTAGTTCTTCCTCAGGAACTTCAATATTGATAACAGCATCAATATTTCTGTCAAGCTCAGACATAATGTTGTTTAATGCCTCAGCTTGCTCAATTGTTCTAGGGAATCCATCTAATAAGAAACCTTTTTTTGCATCGTCTTCAGAAATTCTTTCTTTAACGATACCTACAGTAACTTCATCAGGGACTAATTCTCCACGATCCATGTATGATTTAGCTTCTTTTCCTAAATCAGTTTCATCTTTAATCGCTTTTCTGAACATGTCACCAGTAGATATATGTGGTATTGGGAATTTCTTAACAATTTCACTCGCTTGAGTACCTTTACCAGCTCCAGGTAAACCCATTAAAATGATATTCATAAATTGCCCTCCTACAAATTATCTACCACCAAAGCCTTTATATTCTTTTTGACTCACTTGTGCTTCAAGTGATTTCATAGTTTCAATTGCTACACCAATAACGATTAATAAACTTGTACCACCAATTTGAATTGATTGAGGTAAATTCATAAATTTTGTCGCTATAATTGGAAGAATAGCAATAACTGCTAAGAAAATAGAGCCTACAAAAGTTAAGCGATAAAGTACTTTAGTAATATATTTTTTTGTTTGTTCCCCAGGTCTAATTCCTGGTACATAACTACCTTGTTTTTTCAAGTTGTCAGCCATTTTTTCAGGATTAACTTGAACAAAGGCATAGAAATATGCAAATGCAATAATTAATATAACATAAACAATCATACCATAAGTGTTTGAAGGGTTAGCATATTCTGCAATACTTTGCGCCCAATCAGCTTTAGGGAAGAACAATGTTAATGTTCTTGGCAATAAGAAGAATGCCATCGCAAAGATGACTGGAATAACCCCTGCAGAGTTTACTTTTAAAGGTAGATATGTTGCTTGTGATCCTAAACGTTGTGCAGATTGTTTTTTAGCATACTGAATTGGAATTTTACGTTTCGCTTCCAATACATAAATCGCTCCAATTGTTAATAAAATTAATCCAACAATTAAACCGATGACTTTTAACCATGCTAACGTTGTATCGTCATTACCAACAAATGCTTGTTGCACAAATTGGATAATTGATGATGGCAACGTTGATAAAATACCTGCAAAGATAATGATTGAAATACCATTACCTACACCAAATTGTGTAATTTGATCACCAAGCCAAATTAAAAATGCAGTTCCAGTTGTTAAAACTACAGCAATCAATAAATAACTCATGACAGATTGATGAATAATCAATTTACCGCCTAAATAGTTATTAAATTGAAATGCCATACCAATTGACTGTATAAATGCCAATATGATAGCGAAATAACGTGTTACATTGCTAAGCTTTCTTTTACCTACTTCACCTTGTTTAGCCCATTCAGTAAATTTAGGGACAATGTCCATTTGTAATAATTGCATTACGATAGAAGCAGTGATGTACGGCATTATACCCATAGCAAAGATAGAAAAGTTCTTTAAGGCTCCGCCACCAAACGTATTAAGAAGAGCAGCGACACCTTGATCAGAACCTTGCTGTTCAAAAGGCTCAGGATTAACTCCAGGAGCCGGAATATAAGTTCCTATTTTGAATATTACTAACATTGCTAATGTGAAGAAAATCTTGTTTCGAACTTCTTTAGTTTTAAAGAAGCTCATAAACGTTTGAAACATTAGATCACCTCGTGTGCTCCACCTTTAGCATCGATAGCTTCAACCGCTGAAGCTGAGAATTTGTGAGCTTTCACTGTCAATTTTTTATCAAGTGAACCATTACCTAGTACTTTAATACCAGATTTTTCATTCTTAACCACACCAGTTTCAACTAATAAAGCTGGAGTTACTTCAGTACCATCTTCAAATTGATTAAGTTGGTCTAAGTTAACAATAGCATATTCTTTACGATTAATGTTAGTGAAACCTCGTTTTGGTAAACGACGGAATAAAGGTAATTGTCCACCTTCAAATCCTGGTCTTACGCTACCACCTGAACGTGCTTTTTGACCTTTTTGACCGCGACCACTAGTTTTACCATTACCTGTACCAGCACCACGACCTACACGATTACGTACACGACGTGAACCTTCAGCTGATTTTAACTCATGTAATTTCATTATTTAGGCACCTCCTTAATTATTTTTCTTCAACTGTTAATAAGTGTTTAACTTTGTTGATTTGCCCACGAATTGCAGGGTTATCTTCAACAACTACTGAACTATTAGTCTTTTTAAGACCTAACGCTTCAACAGTTTTACGTTGTGTTTCAGGACGACCAATAACACTACGAGTGAGGGTAATTTGTAATTTAGCCATTATTTATTTTCCCTCCTTAATTATATAATTCTTCTACTGATTTGCCACGTAATTTCGCAACATCTTCAGCGTTTTTAAGGTTTTGTAAACCATTTAATGTCGCACGTACCATGTTGATAGGTGTATTTGAACCTAATGATTTACTTAAGATATCAGTGATACCTGCTAATTCTAATACGGCACGTACTGGACCACCAGCGATAACTCCTGTACCAGGTGCAGCTGGTTTCATAAATACGCTACCAGAACCATAACGGCCAGTGATAGTGTGAGGAGTTGTTCCTTCTACACGTGGAACTACTACTAAATCTTTTTTAGCTGCTTCTACAGCTTTTTTAATAGCTTCTGGTACCTCTTGAGCTTTACCAGTACCGAAACCTACACGACCATTTTTATCTCCTACTACTACTAATGCAGTGAAACGGAAACGACGTCCACCTTTAACAACTTTAGCAACACGATTAATTGTAACAACGCGTTCTTCAAATTCTTTCGTTTCTTCTTCTCTACGAGCCATGTATTTGTCCCTCCTTTAAATTAAAATTCTAATCCGTTTTCTCTCGCAGCTTCAGCTAACGCTTTAACGCGACCATGATATAAATAGCCACCACGATCAAATACGATTTCTTTGATACCTTTATCTGAAGCTTTTTTAGCGATTACTTCACCAACTTTAGTTGATAAATCAACTTTAGAAGTAGAATCACTAGCGATATCTTTATCTTGAGATGAAGCTTGTACTAAAGTTTCACCTTTAACATCATCAATAATTTGTGCATAAATATGTTTGTTTGAACGGTATACATTTAAACGTGGTTTTTCAGCTGTACCTGATAATTTAGTACGCACACGAGCATGTCTTTTCAAACGCACTTTGTTTTTATCAATTTTACTGATCATTGTATTACTCCTTTCTTTAGAGAGTTATCTATTATTTACCAGTTTTACCTTCTTTACGGCGAACATATTCACCTTGGTAACGGATACCTTTTCCTTTATAAGGTTCTGGAGGTCTTACTGAACGAATATTAGAAGCGATAGCTCCAACTTGTTCTTTAGATACACCAGATACTGTAACAGTTGTATTTTTCTCTACTGCGAAAGTAATGCCATCTTCAGCTTTAATTTCAACAGGATGAGAGTAACCAACGTTTAATACTAAGTCATTACCTTGCATTTGAGCACGGTAACCTACACCAACAAGTTCAAGAGTTTTAACAAAACCTTGAGAAACACCTTGTACCATATTATTTAATAACGCACGAGTTGTACCGTGAACTGTTCTATCTTCTTTAGAATCAGTAGGTCTTACAACTTCTAGAGTGTTTTCATCTTGTTTAAAAGTCATTCTTTCATCAAAAGTTCTAGTTAATTCACCTTTAGGACCTTTTACAGTAGCTGTTTGTCCGTCAAAAGTTACTGTAACGTCACTAGGGATGTCAATAATTTTCTTACCAACACGACTCATGTTATGGCACCTCCTTATTTATTATTACCAAACGTATGCGATGATTTCTCCACCAACGTTACGTTTTCTAGCTTCTTTATCAGTGATAACACCTTCAGAAGTTGAAACTAATGCGATACCTAAACCATTTAATACTTTAGGCACTTCGTTCGCTTTAGCATATACACGTAAACCTGGTTTTGAGATACGTTTTAATCCTGTGATAACACGTTCATTGTTTTGACCATATTTTAAGAATAAACGAATAACACCTTGTTTATCATCTTCAACGTATTCTACGTTTTTAATGAAACCTTCATTTTTTAAGATTTCAGCAATTTGTTTTTTAATATTTGATGCAGGTAATTCTAATTTCTCGTGACGCACCATGTTTGCGTTTCTTACACGAGTAAGCATATCTGCGATTGGATCTGTCATAGTCATTTATTGTTGCCTCCTTTCAAACTCTTTTATCTTACCAGCTAGCTTTACGTACGCCAGGAATTTGGCCTTTATAAGCTAATTCACGAAAACAAATACGGCATAATTTAAATTTACGATATACAGAATGTGGACGACCACAGCGTTCACAACGAGTATATTCACGTACTGCATATTTTTGTTTTTTCTGTTGCTTAGCAACCATAGAAGTTTTAGCCACTTAATTAGCCTCCTTTTAGAGTTTATTTACGAAATGGCATACCGAAGTTTGTTAACAATTCACGAGCTTCCTCGTCAGTGTTAGCAGTTGTTACGATAACAATATCCATTCCTCTTACTTTACTTACTTTATCATAATCGATTTCTGGGAAAATTAATTGTTCTTTAATTCCTAAAGTGTAGTTACCACGACCATCGAAAGCTGTTTTAGAAACACCTTGGAAGTCACGTACACGAGGTAATGAAACTGCGATTAATTTATCTAAGAATTCATACATTCTTTCTCCGCGAAGTGTTACTTTTGCACCGATTGGCATACCTTCACGTAAACGGAATGTTGCAACTGATTTTTTTGCTTTAGTGATTAATGGTTTTTGTCCAGTGATTAATTCTAACTCTTCAACAGCATTATCTAACACTTTAGAGTTTTGAACTGCATCACCAACACCCATATTTACAACGATTTTTTCGATTTTTGGTACTTCCATTACTGAACTATAGTTGAATTTTTTAACTAAGTTTTGAGTAACTTCAGTATTATATCTTTCTTTTAAACGGTTCAAAGTGGATCCTCCTTTCAACTAGTTATTAATTATTAGATTTGATTTCTTCGCCAGATTTTTTAGCGATACGAACTTTTTTACCATCTACAAATTTGTAACCAACACGAGTAGGTTCATTTGTTTTAGGATCTAATAATTGTACGTTAGAAACATGGATTGCTGCCTCTGTTTCTAAGATTCCACCTTCAGGATTTAATTGAGTTGGTTTTTGGTGTTTTTTAATAACGTTAACACCTTCCACAACGACGCGGTCTTTTTTAGGTTCAGTAGCGATTACTTTACCTTCTTTACCTTTATCTTTACCTGCGATAACTTTAACGTTGTCACCTTTTTTGATATGCATGTGGGCACCTCCTTAAATATTATGGTTTTAATAAATTATAGTACTTCTGGTGCTAATGATACGATTTTCATGAAGTTACCTTCACGTAATTCACGAGCAACAGGACCAAAGATACGAGTACCACGTGGGCCTTTGTCATCACGAATAATGACACATGCATTTTCATCAAATTTGATATAAGAACCATCGTTACGACGTACGCCTGATTTAGTTCTAACAACAACAGCTTTCACAACGTCGCCTTTTTTAACAACGCCACCTGGTGTTGCATTTTTAACAGTACATACGATGATATCGCCAATGTTCGCTGTTTTGCGACCAGATCCACCTAATACTTTGATTGTAAGTACTTCACGAGCACCAGAGTTGTCTGCTACTTTTAAACGCGTTTCTTGTTGGATCATTAGTTAAACCTCCCTTATCTCTAATCTTGTATTAAATAATTACTGATTCTTCAACAATTTCTACTAAACGGAAACGTTTTGATGCTGATAAAGGACGAGTTTCTTGAATTCTAACAATATCTCCTAATTTAGCTGAATTGTTTTCATCATGAGTTTTATATTTTTTAGAGTATTTTACTCGTTTACCGTATAATTTGTGTGTTTTGTAAGTTTCAACAAGTACAGTAATTGTTTTGTCCATTTTATCAGAAACAACTTTACCTACATAAACTTTACGATCGTTTCTTTCACTCACTTTTGTAACCTCCTCTTTCCTATACTTTATTGATTAGCTTTACTTTGTTCAATTTCTCTTTCACGAGCAACAGTTTTTAGACGTGCAATTGTTTTTCTAACTGTACGAATACGTGCAGTTTCTTCTAATTGACCTGTAGCTAACTGAAAGCGTAGGTTAAAAAGCTCTTCTTTTGAAGATTTGATTTGTTCTTCGATTTCTGAAGTGGTTAAGTCTCTAATTTCCTTAGCTTTCATTTGTTTCACCACCCAATTCTTCACGTTTTACAAACTTAGTTTTTACTGGAAGTTTGTGACTTGCTAAACGTAATGCTTCACGAGCTACATCTTCAGATACACCAGCGATTTCAAATAAAATACGACCTGGTTTTACAACTGCGATCCAGCCTTCAACAGCACCTTTACCAGCACCCATACGTACTTCTAAAGGTTTTTTAGTGTAAGGCGTATGTGGGAAGATTTTAATCCAAACTTTCCCGCCACGTTTCATGTAACGTGTCATAGCGATACGAGCAGATTCGATTTGACGAGATGTGATCCAAGAAGTTGTTGTAGCTTGTAAACCATACTCACCAAATGTTACAAAGTTACCGCCTTTAGAACGACCAGTTGTTTTTGGACGATGTTGACGACGATATTTAACACGTTTTGGTAGTAACATTATTATTTTCCTCCTTCACTAGTATTCTTAGTAGGAAGAACTTCACCACGATAAATCCATACTTTAACACCTAATTTACCATAAGTAGTGTCTGCTTCAGCATGTGCATAATCAATGTCAGCACGTAAAGTATGAAGTGGAACAGTTCCTTCTGAATATTGTTCAGCACGAGCGATGTCAGCTCCGCCTAAACGACCTGATACTTGAGTTTTGATACCTTTTGCACCAAGTTTCATAGCTCTTGTAATAGCTTGTTTTTGTACACGACGGAATGAAGCACGATTTTCTAATTGACGTGCGATATTTTCTGCTACTAAACGAGCATCCATATCAACTTTTTTAATTTCCACAACGTTGATGTGTACTTTTTTATCAGTTAAGTTATTTAATTTATTACGAAGTTTTTCAATTTCTGAACCGCCTTTACCAATTACCATACCAGGTTTACCAGTGTGGATTGCGATGTTAATACGGTTAGCAGCACGTTCAATGTCAACGTGAGAAACTGACGCTTCTTTTAATTCGTTATCAATGAATTTACGGATTCTTAAATCTTCGTGTAATAAAGAAGCGAAATCTTTTTCAGCGTACCATTTAGCTTCCCAATCACGGATAACTCCAACACGAAGTCCGATAGGATTAATTTTTTGACCCACAGTATTCCCTCCTTAAATAGTTATTAAGCTTCTTTAGCTTCTTCTTTACCGTCACTTACGACGATTGTAATGTGGCTTGTACGTTTGTTGATTGCACTTGCACGACCTTGTGCACGTGGACGGAAACGTTTTAAAGTTGGTCCTTCATTTGCATATGCTTCTTTAACAACTAATTCATCTGTATTCATGTCATAGTTATGTTCAGCATTTGCTAAAGCGGACATTAATACTTTTTCAATTACTGGTGATGAAGCTTTATTAGTTAATTTTAAAATAGCAATAGCTTCTCCAGCATTTTTACCTCTAATTAAGTCAAGAACTAATCTTACTTTACGAGGTGCGATTCTGATTGTTCTAGCAACCGCTTTTGCTTCCATTAGGATATCCTCCTCTACTTATATATATTATTATCTACTAGTTTTTTTATCGTCAGCTGCATGTCCTTTAAATGTACGAGTTGGAGCAAATTCACCTAATTTGTGACCAACCATATCTTCAGTTACATAAACAGGTACATGTTTACGACCATCATATACTGCAAAAGTATGACCGATGAAATTTGGGAAAATTGTAGAACGACGTGACCATGTTTTGATTACTTGTTTCTTTTCACTTCCGTCTTGAGCTTCTACTTTTTTCATTAAATGATCATCAACGAAAGGTCCTTTTTTAATACTACGAGCCATTTGGGCGCCTCCCTTCTTATTGTGTGCGTGCAGCTGTTAAGCCGCACACTCAAATAAGTTGTTATTATTTTCTCTTACGTCCACGAACGATAAGTTTATCAGATGATTTTTTACCGCGACGTGTTTTCTTACCAAGCGTTGGTTTACCCCATGGTGACATTGGAGATGGTCTACCGATAGGAGCACGACCTTCACCACCACCGTGTGGGTGATCGTTAGGGTTCATTACAGAACCACGAACTGTTGGACGGATACCTTTCCATCTTGAACGACCAGCTTTACCAGCGTTAACAAGTTCATGTTGTAAGTTACCAACTTGACCGATTGTAGCACGGCAAGTAGATAAAATCATACGTACCTCACCAGAACGTAATCTGATTAATACATATTTACCTTCTTTACCAAGTACTTGTGAACTTGCACCTGCTGAACGAGCAATTTGTCCACCTTTACCAGGTTTTAATTCGATATTATGAATTACAGTACCAACTGGAATATTTTGTAATGGTAAAGCATTACCAACTTTGATATCTGCTTCAGCACCACTTTCAACTGTTTGGCCTACTTGTAATCCTTTTGGTGCGATAATGTAACGTTTTTCACCATCAGCATATACTAATAAAGCAATGTTAGCTGAACGGTTTGGATCATATTGGATTGAATCAACTTTAGCAGTGATTCCGTCTTTATTACGTTTGAAGTCAATTACACGATATTGACGTTTATGTCCTCCACCATGGTGACGAACTGTTAATTTACCTTGATTGTTACGACCCGCTTTTTTCGGTAGCGGTTGTAATAATGACTTTTCAGGTGTAGTCTTCGTGATTTCAGCGAAGTCTAACGTAGTCATATTACGACGACCATTTGTAATTGGCTTATACTTTTTAAGAGCCATTGTCGCTTACCTCCTTAATGGTAATATTATTTTATTTTAGTTGAATAAGTCGATTGAACCTTCTTTAAGTTTTACAATCGCTTTTCTTCTTTTATTTGTATAGCCTTGATAACGGCCCATACGTTTTTTCTTTGGTTTGTAGTTGATGATATTTACACTTTCAACTTTAACGTCGAAAATTTCTTCAACTGCAATTTTAACTTGAGTTTTGTTAGCACGAGTATCTACGTCAAAAGTATATTTATCTTCAGCCATTGCTTCAGAAGATTTTTCAGTGATTACGGGGCGCTTAAGAACATCTCTAGCTTCCATTATCCGAGCACCTCCTCAACTTTTTTCGCAGCTGATTCAGTAATGATTACACTGTCAGCGCTAGTGATATCTAATACGTTTAATCCTTGAGCAGTACTTACTTGTACACCAGGAATATTACGTGCAGATAATTCAACATTTACATCTTCGTTTTCTGTTACTACTAACACTTTTTTAGGTTGTTCAAGTGTAGTTAAAACATTTTTAAATTCTTTTGTTTTTGGTGCATCAAAACCAAAAGTATCAACGATTGTAAAGTTGTTTTCTTGAACTTTGAAAGATAATGCAGAACGTAATGCTAAACGACGCATTTTCTTAGGCATTTTGTATGAATAGCTTCTTGGAGTTGGTCCGAAAACGATACCACCACCACGCCATTGTGGAGCACGGATTGTACCTTGACGTGCACGTCCTGTACCTTTTTGTCTCCATGGTTTACGTCCACCACCACGAACAGCTGAACGATTTTTCACTGCGTGTGTACCTTGACGTAAAGAAGCACGTTGTAAATTGATTGCTTCGAAAAGAACACTGTTGTTTGGTTCGATTGCGAAAACTGAATCGCTTAATTCAACTGAACCAGATTTTGATCCGTCTACTTTTAATACATCATAATTAGCCATTATGCTTTTTCCTCCTTTCGCTACTTATTATTTATTACCTTTTTTAATTGAAGATTTAATTTCTACAAAACCTTTTTTAGGTCCAGGTACATTACCTTTTACTAAAATAACATTGTTATCAGTATCAACTTGAACAACTTCTAAGTTTTGAACTGTAACTGTGTTACCGCCCATACGTCCAGGCATTTTTTGACCTTTAAATACTCTTGAAGCATCTGAAGCCATACCTACTGAACCTGGTGCTCTGTGGAAATGAGAACCGTGAGCCATTGGTCCACGACCTTGACCATGACGTTTAATTGCACCTTGGAAACCTTTACCTTTTGAAGTTCCTGTAACATCAATAATGTCTCCAGCTTCAAAAGTATCTACTGTGACTTCTTGACCTACTTCGTATTCATCAACATTAACGTTTCTGAATTCACGAATGAAGCGCTTAGGTGCTGCGCCAGCTTTTTTAGCGTGACCTTCAGCTGGTTTATTTGCATATTTATTTGATTTAGCATCTTTTTTATATGCTTGTTTGTCTGCAAAACCTACTTGGATAGCATTGTAGCCATCAACTTCTTCAGTTTTCTTTTGTAATACTACGTTTTGATTTGCTTCTACTACTGTAACAGGGATTAATTCACCGTTTTCTCCGAATACTTGTGTCATCCCAATTTTTCTTCCTAAGATTCCTTTGGTCATCGAAAGTCCACCTCCTAAATTGATCTATTATAATTTAATTTCGATGTCTACACCAGATGGTAAGTTTAAGCCCATTAAAGCATCAACTGTTTTTGGTGTTGGGTTAACAATGTCGATTAAACGTTTGTGTGTACGTTGTTCGAATTGTTCACGAGAATCTTTATACTTGTGCACCGCACGAATAATTGTATAAACAGATTTTTCTGTTGGTAACGGAATTGGTCCAGATACATCTGCACCAGAACGTTTAGCAGTTTCAACAATCTTTTCTGCTGATTGATCAATTACACGGTGATCATAAGCTTTTAATCTGATTCTGATTTTTTGTTTTGCCATAATTTTCCCTCCTTGTTCGTCTACATTGAAGTGATAGACTTCTCCACGAAAACTATCTCACACAACGCCATGGCAAAGCGGCCGGGTGTGTCAGTAACCTTTCGCTTCATCGCTTTCTTCAAGTCCAACATTAAATATGTTACAAGAAAAACACTGATAAATCAAGGTTTTTCTTTAACTTTTTTTATTTACGTCTAACACATACTTAAGTATTGTACTGGAAATTTTTATGTAGTTCAACCATTTTGAGTAAATTTTTTCCCTTTTTTCTATAAACCTTTATAATAGATATAGAGAGTAATGAATTTTGAAATTATAGCTATACATTTTTAATGCTAATTTATTTTAAAATTCATGAACTTTATCGGAGGTGAATATAATATAAATGAAAAGAAATGTGAAACTTACTTTAGCAATTATTAGTATCTTCTTAATAGCTAGTGAATTTTTCTATGGTATTCCTTTTTTAGGAGGCTCAGTTATTCTTGGCTTTGGTTGGCAACCTTTATTATTAAATGCTTTACTTTATCTTATTTTAGGAATCATTCTATTAGTAGATTCTCAAAACACAATTAAGCCAATGGCAATGATTCCATTTATTGGATTAATTGGATCATTTGTTGCTTTTCTACCTATTATTGGTATGTTTACGCATTGGATACTATTTTTCTTAATGGTATTCTTTATATTTGTTGTACTCAACGCCCCAACTTACATTCCTAATAAAGATTCTAAAGTTATTTATACACAATACAAAAAAGATGATAAAAATAATTAATAATTTCAATATTAAAAAGACACATTTAATTCAAAAATTAAATGTGTCTTTTTATGTCTAACCGTGTACAAACACGAAGTATAAAATAAATAATACCATTAATACATACATGATAGGATGAACTTCTTTATGTTTTTTAGTAATTAACATTGTTATTGGATAGAAGATAAACCCACATGCAATACCTGTAGCAATTGAATATGATAAAGGCATCATAATGATTGTAATGAATGCTGGTACTGCTACTTCAAATTTTTTCCAATTAATTTCAGCAAAGTTTGCCGCCATTAAAATACCAACTACAACTAACGCTGGTGTTGTTACTGCACTTGTAACGACTTCGATTAGCGGACTAAAGAATAATGCTAATAAGAAACAAAAACCAGTTATGATACTTGCAAAACCTGTACGTGCTCCTACTGCAACACCAGAAGTAGATTCAATATAAGAGGTTGTTGTTGTTGTACCAAAAATAGCTCCAACAATTGTAGCAAGCGAGTCTGCAAATAATGCTCTTCCAGCCCTTGGTAATTTATTGTCTTTCATTATACCTGCTTGGGTTGCTACTGCTACTAAAGTACCTGCAGTATCAAAGAAATCAATAAAGAAGAACGTTAAAATAACAATAAGAAATTGGATTGTAAATAATTGGCCTGGATCTTTAAATGCTTCAAAAGCTGCTCCAAATGTAGGTGTAATACTTGGAATTTTACCTACAATACCTGATGGTGTATGAATTTGACCCGTAATCATCCCTACAATTGCAGTTATAATCATACCAATAAAGATTGAACCTGGAACCTTTCTAGCATATAAAATGATTGTTATAGCAATCCCAAATATAGCTAAAAGTACTGATGGTTTAGTTAAATGACCTAATGTTACAAGCGTTGAATCATTTTTTACAATAATACCTGCACTTTGTAAACCTACAAAAGTAATAAATAGCCCTATACCTGCCGAAACCGCCATTTTCATTTCATAGGGTATTGCATTAATAATTATTTCCCTCAATCCAGTTGCTGTTAATATCGCAAAGAATATACCTGAAAACAGCACACCTGTTAAACCGATTTGCCAAGGAATTCCCATTGTTAAAACAACTGTAAATGCAAAGAACGCATTTAACCCCATCCCTGGGGCAAGCGCAATCGGATATCTTGCAATCAGTCCCATGAATAAAGATCCTACAAAGGCTGCTAATGCTGTCGCTACAAAAATGGCACCTTGATCCATTTTCATATCACCAGATATACCTTTAACACCTGCTAAACTTAAGACTTGAGGATTCACGGCTAATATATAAGCCATTGATAAGAAAGTTGTGATACCACCGATGATTTCTTTTTTGTAGTTAGTACCATACTCGTCGAATTGGAAGTATTTTTTCACAGCTTTAAACTCCTTTTTTTGAAATACTTTAATAGTTTAATATTACTTACTTAAAAAAACAATACTAAAAACGAACTTTTATCGACTTATTTCATTATAAGTTCGATTTTAGTTAAAATTTTAAGTTCTTTAATGCATCTTTAAAAGGATTATTATCCAATTCATCATGATTATTCATATATTTTTTCATATCTTTTTTAGAAACTTTACCATTATTTTTATTTTTCAATCGTTGATCCATTTGTGCTTGGGTTTCAGTATGACCGCATACACATCGGTAGACCGCTTCTTTTCCTCTTCCAAACAATGTCATTTTCTTTTTACAGTTAGGACAACGTGCATTCGTTTTACGTTGAATATTCTTTTTAGTATGACAGCTAGGATCTTGACACACTAGCATTTGTCCGTTTTTAGTTTTTACTTTTATCATAAATTTACCGCAATTGGGACATTCAGTAGAAGTTAAATTATCATGTTTATATTTTTGATCACTATGTTTGATTTCCCCAACAATTTCTTTAGTAAAATCTTTCATCTCATTAATAAATTGTTTAGCGTTATATTTACCTTTCTCAATAGAAAGTAATTTTTCTTCCCATTCTGCAGTCATTAAAGGAGAAGTCAGCGCTTTAGGAGAAAGCTCTAATATTTGTTTTCCTTTAGATGTCACTTTTAATTTCCCATCTTTTGATTCTATTGCATTAATATTGAATAGTTTTTCAATAATATCTGCACGCGTCGCTACTGTTCCAATTCCTCCCGTCTTATGAAGGGTATTAGCGTACTTTTTGTCATTCAATTGAATATAATTTTGTGGGTTTTCCATCGCCTTAAGTAAGCTACCTTCATTGAAATATTCAGGTGGTGTTGTTTCATGTTCGTTTACTTTGACTTGTTGTACATGATAGGTCTCTTCCTTGCTAAAAGTGATAGCCTTATTAGCAGTTGAATCATTGTTACTAAGTGCTTTAAATCCTAATTTACGTGTGACGTTTTTGGCATGTTTAAATTGATATTCTCCCACTTTTAAAAAAACCTGTGTCGCTTCATACTGATAAGGATCCATTAATGTTTCTAAAAATCGTTGTGCAACCATTAAATATAGTTTTGTTTCTCTGTTAGTTAATGTATCAAAGTTGGGTCTAATTTCAGTTGGGATAATCGCATGATGGTCTGACACTTTTTGATTATTAAAAATATGCATCTTAGTTGTAAATGACTTAGTCAATAACTGACGAGCATGTGATTTATAATCAGTCGCTAATAAGGCTTGGAGACGTTCTTGTATGGTATCTGTCATATCGTTAGACAAGTAGTTAGAATCTGTTCTTGGATATGTTAATAGTTTATGACGTTCATAAAGACTCTGTAAGGTATTTAAAGTTTCTTTGGGTCCCATTTTAAATCGCTGGTATGATGCTTGTTGTAAATCAGTTAAATTATATAAAGGTTTTGCGTAAGATTTTTTTTGCTTAATTGAAACATCTTCAATCTGACCTGATTGTCCTTCTATTTTTTTAGATAATTTTTGTATTTCTTCTTTATTAGTAAATCTTTGATTCGTTTGAATATCAAATATAGCGTCATTTACATTTAAAGAAAGTGTGTAATACTTTTGAGGTTTAAAATGATTAATTTCTTGTTGTCGATGATAAACCAGTTGAATCGTTGGTGTTTGTACTCTTCCTAATGAAAGTTGAGCATCATATTTAGTTGTCAGTGCTCTAGTAGCATTAATACCCACTATCCAGTCCGCTTCACTTCGTGCAAGAGCTGCTTGATACAAGTGATTATATTCACGTCCATCTTTTAAATGTTTAAAGCCTTGTTGTATTGCTTTTTTAGTCACCGAACTAATCCATAAACGTTTAATTGGCTTTTTATTTTTTACTTTATCTAAGATGAGACGTGCTACCAGTTCTCCTTCACGTCCAGCATCTGTAGCAATAATAATGTCTTTCACATCTTTATTTAATATTAAAGATTTTACAATTTTAAATTGTTTACTTGTCTTACCTATGACCACAGTATGCATTTGCTTAGGTAATATAGGTAAATCTTCTAATTTCCATTCTTTATATGTTTTGTCATAATGTTCTGGTTGAGCATTTGTTACTAAATGACCTAAAGCCCATGTCACTATATAGCGCTGATTTGCAATATATCCATTATGTTTTTCTTTAATATTTAGTGCTTCTGCAATATCTCTCGCTACTGAGGGTTTTTCCGCTAGAATTAATGATTTCATTCAAATTTCCTTTCGCATTCTTACTTTTTATTTTCATACGTTTAATATTGTAACATGTATAGCAATAGTGTTACTTTTCATCTCAACTTATTAATTTAAAGTAAAACCCCTATATTAAATTCAGCTTACTAAAATACTTAGGCTATACATTTTTATAATATTAGTCTTTTATATTTTATAAAAAAATGAGCAATTGCGTTTTATATCAATCACAAATAATATAAAATATTCACCAAGTGTTATGGAAAGGAAAGCACTTATTTTTGAAAAGGAGAGTGAGTAATAAATGCAGATTATTAACATATTAATCGCCTTATTACCTGCATTATTTTGGGGAAGTCTCGTATTAATCAATGTATTTGTAGGAGGAGGTCCATACAATCAAATTAGAGGTACAACGTTAGGTACATTGGTTATTGGTTTAATCTTACTTCTTACAGGTCATGCACAATTTGATAACCCTACTGTCATCATTGTAGGGTTAATTTCTGGTGCAATGTGGGCATTCGGTCAAGGAACTCAATTACAATCTGTTAACCTTGTCGGCGTATCTAAAACAATGCCTATTTCTACTGGTTTACAATTAGTAGGTACAACTTTATTTAGTGCTATCTTTTTAGGTGAATGGAGTACTGGATTACAAGTTACTTTAGGACTTATTGCAATGGTTTTATTAGTAACAGGGATTGCCCTTACATCACTAAAAGGAAAAAATGAGCGTTCTACAAAAGATCCTAATTTTAGTAAAGCAATGGTGATTCTAGTTGTAGGTACATTAGGTTATGTAGGTTATGTAGTAATCGGGAATATATTTGGCGTAAATGGTACTGATGCCTTATTCTTCCAATCAGTTGGTATGGCTATTGGTGGATTTTTACTTTCAATGAGACATGAAACAAATATTAAATCTACCACACTTAATATTATTCCAGGGATTGTTTGGGGAATAGGTAACTTATTTATGTTCTATTCTCAACCTAAAGTTGGTGTAGCAACAAGTTTCTCATTATCACAATTATTAGTTATAGTTTCTACTCTTGGTGGTATATTCTTATTAGGTGAGAAAAAAGATCGACGCCAAATGATTGGGATTTGGTCAGGTATTGCGTTGATTATTATCGCAGCAATTATATTAGGAAACTTAAAATAGGTATATTGAGGAGGTCATACAATGTTTTCTGAATTAGAAAATAAAGTTGTTGTTATTACTGGCTCTGGCAGTGGCATAGGAAAAGCAATGGCGGAAGTTTTTGGTAAAGAAAAAGCGAAAGTAGTCTTAAATTATAGATCAGAAAGTCATATGAAAGAACTTGATGCCCTTCAAGAAACAATCCAAAAATCTGGCGGTGACTCAATTACGGTGCAAGCCGATGTTTCAGTCGAAGAAGATGTGAAACGATTAGTAGAAACGGCTGTTAAAGAATTTGGAACAATTGATATCATGATTAATAATGCTGGTTTTGAAAAAGCCACTCCAAGTCATGAAATGTCTATGGCTGAATGGCAAAAAGTTCTTGATATTAACTTAACAGGTGCATTTATTGGTTCACGTGAAGCGGTAAAACAATTTTTAAAAGAAGATAAGAAAGGTATTATTATTAATACTTCAAGCGTGCATGATACCATTCCTTGGCCAAATTACGTTAACTATGCTGCAAGTAAAGGCGGTCTTAAGTTAATGATGGAAACAATGTCAATGGAATATGCCCAACACGGTATTCGTATTAATAATATCTCTCCAGGTGCCGTTGTGACTGAGCATACAAAAGAAAAATTCTCTGATCCAAAAACACGTGCCGAAACATTAGAAATGATTCCAGCTAGAGAAATCGGTGATGCAAAAGATGTAGCAAACGGTGCATTGTTCTTAGCTTCTAATTTAGCTAGTTATGTTCATGGAACAACATTATATGTTGATGGTGGTATGATGAACTATCCTGCATTTATGGGTGGAAAAGGGTGATCATACTATAAAGTAAAAAAGCAAGCGATGATTAAAAATCGCTTGCTTTTTTCATATATATATAGTTTTTATACAAAGATAGCTTGATAAATATATATAATAATAATACTTATCACAATAGAAATATTAGTAACCATTCCAACTAATGGCAATGTTTTATATTTAAACTGAATTGAATATGGAATAATTGCTACACCCACAGGAAGTAACCATGTAATTAATAACGTTGTTTTAATCATATCATCCGATGTTGGTAAGAAAAAGTGGACTAATAAACCAGCAATACATCCAAGTCCGTAATGGACAATTAAATATTTCACTGCAATTGGTAAAAATTGTTTTTCAATTCTGAAGCTCAACATAATTCCAAGTAAAATCATTGATAATGGCATGTTCGCTTTAGAAATAATGGTAAAAAAGTCAATTGAAGCTTTTGGTAAATGAATATTAGCCATATTAAGTATAAACATTACAATATAAGTAACGAGTGGTACTGAAGAAATTAACTTTTTCCCTAAAAATTTGAAATTAAATTGATCGCTTCCTTCACTGTAATAACTACCTACAAAGTAAGTGACTCCAAACATAATAATTGCCCCACCGATATCGGCCATACCAAAATAAATCATACCATTTTTAGGCCAAATTGTTTCTACAAGTGGATAAGCAAATAAACCAATGTTTAATGACGCTGCCATCATACCTACTGAACCCTTGACATGATTATCATATTTTCTAAATAATGCAACCATAATTACTTTGGCTAATATGCCATAGATGAGCATCATAATTGGTAAAATAGAAAATGATAAATCAAGATTCGCACTATTTAAATTGACAATAACTAAAGAAGGTAATGTGACATTCAATACAAGCGTAGACAATACTTGACTATCTGCAGATTTAATAAAGTTAATACGTTTAAGTAAGTAACCTAATGCAATTAACAAAATAATGATTATAAATTGCTCAGTCACAATTCATCCCTTCTTCCCTAATATTCCATTACAACTAATTACTCTAACACAATTAACAGTATTTTTAGAAGTTACTTGTTTCATGCTATAATCATTACTAATCATATTAATAAATAAGGAGTTCGACTAGACATGGACTTAGAATCACAATTAGCTGAGCTTAAATACGATTATATTCGTTTACAAAATGATTTAGAGAAAAAAGAATCACTAAATCAACAGATTGATCCTTTAGTAAAACAATTAGAAGAAATTGAAAAAGAAATTTCAGATATACGTTCAAAATTACGTCAGAAATAATTTTGAACGTATATCTAGGCATTAAAGTTCATGAATGCTATGATATTAGTCGTAATAGAAAGGATGTCATCAAGTGAAAATATACTTAATTTTATTACCCATATTGTATCTTATTGTGAGTTATATCAGTATTTTTAAAATGAAATCAATGTTCGTACATATTTTACGTATTATTATGGGAATATTATTATTATTTGTAGTAGCTATCACTACGATCCAATTTCCTAGTGAAAATTGGTGGGTATTTGTTGTATTGCTTCTTCTTGTAGGAAATGTAGAAGTTACAGCTTTTAAAGCACTTAAAAACGATTATAAAGGTGTTTCAATTTTAAATATTATATCTATTATTATTTTTGTAATATATATTATTTTAACTTTTACTATGTATTAATAAAAAAGCAATTGAACGTATGTGCATACGTCTCAATTGCTTTTTTTGACTTATCCTAAATTTATCTTTATTTACGTGTAAGTTTGTTTTTTAAAGTAAAGAGTATTTCATAGATAACTGGCACTACGATTAAGGTTAGTAGTGTTGATGATACTAATCCACCTATGACTGTAGCGGCCATTCCTTTAGAAATTAGAATTGAACTATTTTGCCCAAATAATAATGGTAATAATGCACCGATTGTTGCAACTGCAGTCATCAAAATAGGTCTAATTCGGGTTCCACCCGCTTCAATTAAAGCTTCTTTCATTAACATACCTTGTTGTTCATTTGAAATCACTCTATCAATTAATACAATTGCATTTGTAACAACAATACCAATTAACATCAACATACCAATTAAACTTGGTACTGAAATGGTTTCTCCGGTAATCAATAATGCAAATACTATACCAATAGCTGTAAATGGTAATGAGAATAGAATTGTAAATGGTGCTAAACCACCTTTGAATGTGATAACCAACACAAGATACACAATAACAATAGCAATAAGCATTGCAAAAGCGAGTTGGCTCATAGCTGTATTAATATCATCTGTTGCACCACCAACATTAAACTTAACGTTATTAGGTTTATCAATTGTATTGATTTCACGCATCACTTTACTAGAAGTTCCACCAACATCAGAAGCGGTAATTTTACCTGAAATTGTTGTAGCATAATCGCCATCTTCTTGAACAAGTTTACTTGGTGTTGTTGTTTTGTTTAGACGTGCAATATCTTTTAATTTAACAGTTTCTCCACTTGGTGCATGTAAGTCGATGTTTTCTAGTTTATTTTGAGACCAATTTGTTTGTTTATTCTGTTTTACTTTTACATCTATATTATTACCATTTTCTTTAACAGTTGTAATTGTTTTTTCTGGTAAGTTCTCATTTAAATTCAATGCTAATTGTGCAGCTGAAATACCTTTATCTGTTGCTTTATTTTGATCTACTTTGATTTCATATTGATCATAGGTTTGTGATAAATCTGAATTGACATCTGCTACACCTTTAATGGATTTCATTTTATTTTCAACTTTAGTTACTGTACTTCTAATTGCATCAGTAGAAGGTCCTTTAACAGTTACGTCCACTGAATTGTTTCCAGCTCCTGTACCTAAGTCTTGATTTTTCCATTCACCTGGGTCTTTCATTTTAGAAAGATGTGTAACCACTTTATCTGGTTCTTCCTCAAAGTGAGGCGTATTCGAATCATATTCCACCATAATAGCCATACTATTCGTGCTTCCCGTTGGATCTGCTGGAGAAGGTCCACCTACAGAAAATTGAACTGTTTTAACTTTATCTTTACTTTGAAGGTATTTTTGAGCTTTTTCAGCATGTTTAAGTACTGCTTCTTCAGTTTCTCCTGGTTTAGGTGTATAAGTTAACGCTAAAAACTTATCTTCCCCTGTAGAAATATAACTTGTTCCTAATTTAGCTGCACCAATTCCTATACTCACAATTAATATAACAATACTAATAATAAGAACAAGCCATTTATGATTAAGTGACCAACCAAGTACTCGTTTATATCCCTTACTAATCCCTCCTAATTTATTTTCTTCATTAACATTGCCCTTTATGTTTATTCCATTTTTAAAGAATGTTGAGGCAAGGGCTGGCACAACAGTAATAGAAACAAGAAGCGAAGCCAGTAAACTAAATGTGATAGCTAACGCAAATGGTCGGAACATTTCACCTACTGAGCCGGAAACAAAAGCTAGCGGTAAGAAAACTATAATTGTAACAATCGTAGAAGATAAAATAGGTTTAAATACCTCTCTCGTTGCACTAATAACTAAATTGTTCCCTTTTAATTGTTCACTTGGATCTGATAATCGTCGATAGATATTTTCTACTACAACAATAGAATCATCTATGACCCGACCAATCGCAATCGTCAATGCACCTAAAGTTAAAATATTAAGTGATACATTACTTAATTTCAGTGCAATAAGTGCAATCAAAATAGATAACGGAATTGAAACGATAGATATCGCTGTTGTTTTAATATTTCTTAAGAATAATAAAATAACAATAATTGCGACGATGGTACCTAATGCCGCTTTTTCAATCATAGTATATAATGAATCTTCAATTGGTTTAGCTGTGTCCATTGTTTTTGTAGCTTTGATATCACTATTATTCTTAACAAACTCGTCTATTTTCTTTTGCGTTGCTCTAGCCACTTGAACTGTATTTGCATCTTGTGCTTTCATTACTTGTACGTTCACTGCGTCTTTACCATTTGTTTTTGAAATAGAATCTCGTTCATCGCCCACAGTGATGTTAGCTAAATCTTTAAGTGGCACGCTTGGCATTTGACCATTTGTTCCTTTTAAAGAGCTATTCGTTTGCGATTGACTTGCACTAGATGATTGACTACCCTCTTGGCCAGTACTACTAATACTATTATCGTTAGAATCACTTGATTGTCCTTGGCCTGCTATAGAAAGCGGGATTTTTAAATCTTTTAATGCACTGACTGATTTAAATTGACCATCCACAACGAGAGATTTTTCATTATTTCCAAATTGGAATAAACCGAGTGGTGTTTCTCTTGTCGCTGTCTTAATGTAATTTTCAACATCATCCGCAGATAACCTTACTTTATCCAATTCTTTTTGTTTAAATTTTAAAGTAACTTGACGGGTAGTTTGTCCATTCAGTTGTGCACTTTGAACACCATCAACAGTTTGAAGTTTAGGTATTAATTGTTCATTAATTTCTTTTGTCGTAGTTCTTAAGTCATTACTTTTATTTGTAAATGAGTAAGCTACAATAGGAAAAGCATCGATGGAATTACGTATTAATTCTGGTTCACTTACTCCATCCTTAAAATCGATTTTGTCTATTTCTTTTTTCAGTACTTCTTCAGCTTTATCCATGTCAGTTCCGTTGTTATATTCAACTTTCACAATTGAAGCATTAGATATCGATTGTGTTTCTACACTTTTTACATAAGCGAGTGATCTGACTTGTTTATCAATTTTCGAGCTAATTTCATCTTGTGTCGTTTGAGGTGTAGCGCCTGGCATCGTCGTTTGGACAGAAATAATTGGGTTTTCAACATCAGGTAATAATTCTAATTTAAGTTTAGCACTTGAATATATGCCACCTATAATGACTAAAAGAACCATTAAGAAAATAGCAAACTTATTACCTAATGAAAATTGAAGCATTTTTTTAATCATTTAATTACTTCTCCTATAATAAGTTATTAATATTGGTAAAAAAATCTGAACGTTTCTTTATAGAATCGTTCAGATTAAATACTGTATCTACAATACTGTAAATTAATTATTTACGTTTTAATTTGCGAGAGAGTTTAATTTTGGCTTTTGTAAGTCTTGGTTTAACTTGTTCGATTAATTGATATAACGGCTGATTTAAGACATAATCAAACTCACCAATTTTTTCACTTAAATAAGTGCCCCATACACGTTTAAAAGCCCATAATCCATAGTGTTCAGAATCTTTTGATGGATTATTATCTGTGCCACCAAAGTCATACGTTGTTGCACCATGATCTCTTGCGTATTTCATCATTTCATATTGCATATGATGGTTCGGTAAGAAATCACGATAATCATTTGAAGAAGCTCCATATAAGTAATATGATTTTTTACCTGCAAACATAAGTAATGCGCCTGATAAATATACGCCTTCTGGATGTTCTTGATTTAATCTTTCTAAATCTTCTTTTAATTCAGTTGTCTTAGAAATCTTATTTTTTACATCATTTAATTTGTTAGCTGTTTTTTTATCATTTGGACGTGCTTCTGACTTCGCTTCTAGTTTAGTTTTTTCTGCTTCTTGAGCTTCTAGATCTTTATTCGTTTCATCAAGCACTTGTTGTGGCTCTAATTTCACTAAGAATAATTCTGCATCCCCATCTTCATGTAATGAGTCATAAATATTCTCAAAATAGCTAATATCACGTGTTAAGAAGCCATCACGTTCACCCGTAATTTGCATTAATTTCGCAAATGTTTTAAGCCCTTCACGATTTGAGTGTTCAACTTTAGTACCTCGTTTAAGCGCTAATCTAACTTTAGAACGATTACGACGTTCAAAGTTTTGAATAATTTCATCATCAGTTTTATCAATAGGTGTAATCATTGTCATACGAGGTTGAATATAGTCTTTTGATAATCCTTCTTTAAACCCTTTATGTTTAAATCCAAGCATTCTTAAATTTTTAAGTGCTTCTGTGCCATGTTCTACTTCAACATCTGGATCAATCTTAATCGCATACGCTTTTTCTTCTTTAGCGATTTTTTTGGTTTCATTTAAAAGTGCTCTCAGTACATCTCTATCATTATAATCGGCTACGAATCCACGTGATACATAGCATAATGTAAATGGTAACTTCGGTATCTTTTTAAATAATAACTGTCCTACACCTTTAATTTCACCATTTTCACCTACTGCCACACGTTTTGAATACCATCCAGTTAAGCGCTTTGTCTCTGCCCACTTTGTCAGTTGCAATAAATCACCATTCGGATGAGTTTTTACAAATTCGTCATGTTCCTGATTTGTGATATTCATCTTTTCCATGCTATATAAAACTCCTTTATCTTTGCATTACTTATCATTATACATTGTAGATTTGAGAGTGTCGACAAACTCATAATAGAAGTTGAATTTTCTTCAAAAAGCTATTCTTTTTGTTATACTTAATGAATGAAAAACACTACTATTTTTTATTAAAGAGGTTTTTAAAATTGAGAAATATAATTTTACTTATATTTATTGTATGTAATGCTATTGCAATAATTTATACAATGGCTCATCCTTTAACTATAAATTTTTTTAGTCTGAGAGTGATGTTTGTCGCTTTATCACTTGTACTTACCATTTTATTTATATTATTAAAAACAAATCGTTTTTCTTTAATACTAAGCTTAATCTCTCTAGTACTAGTTTTTATTCATATTGCTTTTATCGCACATAGTACTTATACCTATCTATTTAATTAGTTCCTTCATTAGGTTCGAAACGATATTTGGCTCCTTTAATAATAATTGAATAAGGAGTCGTAGTTTCATTATCTTTAAAAACAATGGTATTGTATCCAGATTGAGCCGCATCTTGAATCCGATAAACGATAGTATCTCCCTCTAATTTTAAGTCAGTGTAGTTCTCATTTTCTTCTATAATGTCCATATTAAACCAGCTTTGCCACTTAGTTAAGGTTTTAGAGCGTTTAGAACTATCTATAATAATTTTATCAATTTTAAATTGTTTCTGAAAAAACGAATCTAAATTTTGCATATGATCGACTTTATTTTTATTCCACTCAATAAAAAAAGGAGGCCTTACCATATAGTCGGGATCAGCGATGTAGAGTAACTTCCATCTTATCTTTTCACCCTTTTTATTTTCTCTGTCCATATTTATAGGACCAATCGTATCAATATGACGTTCGTTTAAAGATTGTTTTACTCTCTCTATATCTTCCGTTCTAAATGCCATTGTTTTAAATCCTTGCTTAAAATCATCTTGAACAATTTTCGTTGCAAAAGCGACTCTACCCTCTTCAGTTTTAGCTTCTTTCTTTAACTTTTCAACATCTTCAACATCTAAAAGTTCGATGTAATTTTCATTTATATAAGTTAAACGATTGAAAGTGCCATATTGATGATGCTTGCCTCCAGAATGAATTTTTAATAACTCACCTGGATATTTAAATCCTTTTAATTGATCGACGTAATGAATCATATGATCAAATTTCAACTTCATGTATCAATATCCCCTTTACTAATTTAAACTTAATTGTATTTTAACAAATTTCACTATACTTTACTCTATAACTTATATTTAGTGTTGAAAAACGAATGAAATCGGCGTATAATATTTTTCGTCATCAATTAGTTAGCCTTGCTAACTATTTTCGAGGGAGATAATTCAAAATGCCCACAAATGAATTTTTCAATAGTTTTATTGGTATTTATCGTCCTTATATTAAACGTACTCAACCTATATTAGATCAGTTTGGTCTACATACAGGTCAGTGGTTAGTGCTTAAAGATATTGCTACATATGATCAAACGACTTTAGTTCAAATATCTAAACGTCGTTTTATTGAAAAACCAACTGCGCGTAAAATTATTAAAGTACTATTTGAAAAAGATTTACTTTTGGTTACTTCAGGTACTGACAAACGTGAAAAGCTATTAAGTTTATCTGAAAAAGGACAGCAATTATTTGAGGACATTAATGCTTGTATTACACCTATTCAAGAAGATTTAATCCATCAATCTAATATATCTAATGATGATTTGGATCACGTCATAGCAATTATGAAAAAATTACATACCACATTATCGAAGGGGGATCTTCATGAATCAGACTAGTACTACTAAACAACCTATTTTTACTAAAAGTTTTACAATCAATTTTATGATTAATTTCTTTGTTTATTTGTGTATGTACTTATTATTAGTTATCATCGCTGATTATTCTAAAACATTCTATCATGTGTCAGACAGCTTATCTGGACTTGTTGTAGGACTATTTATTATCGGATCATTGATTGGACGTTTTGGAACGGGAAAGTATGTCAATCGTTTTGGTCCTAAAAAGATTTTAATTGCTGGTTTAATTTTTCTAATCATTACTCAGTTACTTTATTTTATCTCTGGATCGATAACCATCTTGATGTTAGTACGACTCCTAAATGGAATTGCTACAGCTATCGCAACGACAGCTACAGGTACAATTGCTGCACATGTTACCCCTGTAGAACGTAAAAGTGAAGGCATTAGCTTATTTTCACTAAGTCTTGTTCTTGGATCAGCCATTGGTCCTTTCTTTGGAATTTTATTATTGAAATCATTCTCAATTAATTTACTATTTCTTATCTGTCTTATACTAGGAATTGCAAGTTTAATTGTTTCAGTCTTTATTAAAATTGACTTTAATCCTACTAAAAATGCAATTGATAGAAAAGTAGCCCAAGCTTCTGGTTTCAACATTCATAATTTCATTGCTAAAGAAGCTGTACCAGTAGCAATTGTGATGATGATTATAGGGTTGAACTATGCTTCAATCCTAACATTCTTAAAATCTTTTGCTGAGCAACGTCATTTGTTAGAAGCATCTAGTTATTTCTTTATTTTCTATGCGATCGCTTCATTAATCACTCGACCTATTGCTGGTAGGATGATTGATGCAAAAAATGAAAATGTTGTGGTTTATCCAGCATTTCTTGCCTTAATTATCACATTTGTTTTATTAGTATTTAGCTATAATGGTTGGGTATTATTACTTGCTGGCGTGTTCTTAGGTATTGGCTATGGAAATCTCTCTTCTTCTATGCAAGCCATTGCAATTAAAGTGTCACCTTCAAGTAAATATGGAATTGCAACTTCAACTTACTTTATTGGATTAGATATTGGTATTGGTTTTGGTCCATCGTTGCTTGGATTATTTACAAGTGCAATCACGTATACTCAAGTTTATTTCATTATGGCTATTGTAGCCGCTTTATGTACGGTACTTTATTTAATTGTTCATGGTAGAAAAGTGAATGGTAATACGTATTAATCTTTCATTTAATATATAAAAAGAAGCACCCCTATGACTCGTTATAGAATATTAGAGGTGCTCTTTTTATTTAATTAATTTGCAATACTAATAGCTTCAATTTCATTTTTCATTTTATCTAATACTTTTTGTTGCGACGCATTAAAGAAATAAAATACTTGTCGTTCATCTGTTTCAGAACGTAATTTAGAAATTAATTCTTTCTTGTAAATTTTGCGGATGATGACGTCAATTTTACTTGTATCCCATAACATTTCAAAATGTAATGTATCGCGTAACTCTTTTCCGCTAATTTTTTTACCTTCATACACTTTAAATAAAACAACAAATTCCTCAATAGAAATTTTATACGTCATTTTCAACCAATGCTTCAATTGACTAAGTTCTCTTTCCGCTTCAATAAAGCGAGTCACTTTATTATTCATAGTACATGCCTCCAAAGTTGATTCTAAGTTGTATAAATACATAATATAATAAAATTGCTTAATTTAATTATATAACATATGCACAATTTAATCTATTACAAATATTAATTTATATCTGTTTAGTGATTAATATAAATTACTTTGAAATTATTAAAATTAATTAAAAATACTATCAAATTAAAATACAGAAGTAAGTGATATCACATATGATTATCACTTGCTTCTGTATAGATTAACCACCAATATAATTCATATTAATTTTCTTTCGTTGTCGATTTCTTACTGTTTGTTCTGTTCGTTCATCTGAATAACGATCATCACGTGCTTGCCATAATGAAATGAGCGTGTCTTTTAATTTTTGATGTGTAGCACCACTACGCAATAATGATTTAATATCAAAACCATCAATCACACTAAATAAACATCCATAAAATTTCCCATCAGATGATAATCTTGCTCTTGTACAAGTAGAACAAAATGAAGCTGAAACACTTGTGATTAGACCAAACTGTGCACCATTATCTTTATGTCTATAATATGTGGCAACTTCACCAAAATATTTAGGTGGAAGAGGTTCTATATCAAACTCTTCTTCAATAGTAGATAGCATTTCTTCTTTCGTAACAACTTTACTAAAATTCCAACCATTATCATTACCTACATCCATAAATTCAATGAATCTTATTTGAATATGTTTATCTTTAAAATATTCAATCATAGGTAGGATTTGATCATCATTAATTCCTTTTTGTATCACTACATTTACTTTTACATGAAATCCAATAGATATTGCATAATCAATTTGTTGCAAGATGGTAGAAGCTTTAATGTTACGGTTATTGATTGCTTGAAATACTTCATCATCAATTGCATCTAAACTTACATTAATTCTACGCAATCCTGCATCATACAACTTTTGACCATGTTTTTTTAAAAGTAAACCATTAGTGGTCATACCAATATCTTCAATACCTTCAATATGATTAAGTTTTTCAATTAATTTATATAAATCACGTCGTAATAAAGGTTCTCCACCAGTGATTCTTAATTTTTTCACGCCTAATTCAGCATAAACTTTGGCAATTGTTGTAATTTCATCAAATGTAAGTAATTCCTCTTTAGGTAAAAAAACAAAATCATCACCAAATATTTCTTTTGGCATACAATAATCACATCTGAAATTACAACGATCTGTTACAGAAATTCGTAGATCTCTTATAGGACGTCCTAATTTATCTTTAATTTGGATCGTCATTAACGTGTCCCCCTTTAATCATTAATCTGATGAAGTAAAGTATTCAAATCATCTTGATAATTAATATTTTTAGACCAATTTTTTAAAGGCTGAACCTCTTTAGTATCTAGAAAACATGTTATCACATTTTTATATACATGCTGTAAACTATAATCATTAGAATTGAGTGCTTTTTCAATATTCGAAATGACTCCTCGACTATAAAAAGCAATGGTCGGTATAGGTTTATCATCGTCTGAATAAGCTATAATATCGGCTTGATGTTCCATACGCTGTGAAATTGTAAATTGATATAGTTGACTTATTGCTTCTTTAGTAATCATAGGAGTATCTACAGAGACCACAAAAAATAATTCTTCATTATTATAATGTTTCATAACTGTGTAGATTCCTGATAACGGGCCTTTATCTGCATGTGTTTCTTCATCTACCATAATATGTTTATACTCAAATTCATTCTTAAGTTGTTTGTTTGTACTTATAATAATATCGTCAAATAAATTCGTTTCTGTTAATGTGTTAATAATTCGTTTATAGAACATTTCCCCGTGAATACAAGCAAATGCTTTAGGACTACCAAAACGTTTAGAGTGTCCCCCAGCTAGAATAATTGCTTTCATATTTAACCACCACTAACTGGAGGTATTAACGCAACAACATCATCTTGCTTTACAATATCATTAAGTTGAACAAATTCTTCATTTACAGCTACTTGAAATTTTTTATCACGAATGGATGGGTGACGTTCAAATAATAATTCTTTAAACGTTTCTACTGTAATATCTTCTATTAAATCAATGTCTTCTGAATTCATTTCTAATATTTCTTTTATTTCTGCAAAATATAATACTCTCATTTAAGCCTCTCCTTTAGTTGCTTGACTATAATCTCCTCTTTGATGTCCTTGCCATTCTGCACCGTCTTCCCAAATTTCTTTTTTCCAAATTGGCACAACTTCTTTAATTCTTTCAATCGCATACTCATTTGCACGATAGGCATCTTTACGATGTGGCGAAGAGACAGCAATCAATACTGCAATATCAGAGATTTGTAGGGGACCAATACGATGTACAATCGTTGTTATCGTTCCTGGCCAACGCTGTGTAATTTCTTCTCCAATTTGTTCTAGTTTTTTTTGAGCCATTGGAACATAAGCTTCATACTCAAGATATTCTGTTTTCACCCCTTTAGTCCATTCGCGAACATGACCTGTAAATACAACAACAGCTCCTTGATGTTCATTTAAAGTAAATGTTCTATATTGTTCGGGCTCAATTGGATTCGTCACGATTTCAAATTGTTTCATTTTTATGTTCATCCTTTCGTTTCATCCATTTTAGTAACCATTGCTCATAGTTTTTTAAAGCATTCTCATTATTATAATTATAAAAATATTGAACATGTGTAAGAAGTCTCAGTTCTTCTAATTCTTCTTGGGTTTTATATACCACTATTTTGTCATAATCCTCATTTTTAAACCCTTCAACTAAAATAACGTCATAACTAATAGTTACACTTTCTTTTATCAGTTGTTCAAGCGACGGCTGATTTCTACGTGTTACTGTTTGTTGATAAGCAGATCCTTGAACAATACTCTGATCTGCACCAGCTTCAAAATGTTTCATATGATCCACATTAGATGATTGAAGTGTAATATCATCTTTTTCATGTCCGTGATGTTTAATCGTCACAATGTGATAGCCTTGAGATTTTAAAAATGTAATAGATTGTTGTAACAACGTTGTTTTACCCGAATCTTTAAAACCAACTATTTGTAAAATCATAATGATAGTTCCTCTTCGAAAACATTCGATTCAGTTAAAATAACATCTACCGTATGGCCGGCTTTAAATCCTCTTGTACCCCCTGGCAGCATAATCATTGCATTACTATGTGCTATTGCTACCACAGCACCCGATTTATTAAATCCGGATGGAACCACAGTCGCACAATTATGAGTAAAAGATGCAGTTGCTCGAATAAATCTTGTAAATGGATTGGCTTTCGCAAAATCTTCCATTAATGTTGCTTTCACAACTTGAGGGTAAACTGCTTTGGCTTGCATCATATGTTGCACTGCTGGTTTAACAAATAATTCAAAACCAGTAAAACAAGCCGATGGATTCCCTGATAAACCAAATAAATACGTCTTATTTGCAACTGCCACAGTTGTCACACTTCCAGGACGCATCGCAATTTTATTAAATAACACTTCTGCTTGAATTGCTTTGTATATCTTTGGTAAAAAGTCATAATCTCCTACCGAAACGCCTCCAGTAGTAATGACAATATCATGATCTTTCATTGCTTTAGTGATGACTTGAATACTACTTTCTAAGTCATCTTGTTGTATACTATAAGGCTCTATCGTTAATCTCATTTTATCAGCTAACGCTTGTATCATCGGACCATTAGAATTTCTAATTTTTCCTGGTTGTAATTCTTCGTCTACATTCAATAATTCGCTTCCAGTAGCAATAACTGCAATACTTGGTTTTAAAAATACAGGCACTTCTGTATAACCATAGGTCGCTAGTACTGCAATAGCTCCAGGATTAATGACTTGTCCTTTTTTTAAAACGATATCTCCTGTTTTAGTTTCTTCTCCTTTTAGCGACACATTTTCATTCTCTTCAAAAGGTTTTCTAATCGTAAATGTATCTCCATTTTCCACAGTTTGTTCAAACATCACTACTGCATCTGCACCCTCAGGAATTTGAGCGCCTGTCATAATACGAACTGCTTCATTTTCTCCAACTGTTTTATGAGATACTGTGCCTGCACCAATATGATCTATCACTTTAAACGTTTTACGATTTTTTGAAAAGGCACCAGCCGAATCTTCACTTCTTATAGCAAAACCATCATACGGCGATTTATTGAAACGTGGTATATCATAAGTTGCTACAATGTCTTCTGCTAAGACATATCCTAAACTGTCCTCTAATGATATATTATTTTGTTGAGTATATATATCTTGTTTTACAATACGTTCAATTGCTTCTTTAATAGGTATTGGTTTTCTTTTTTCAACTACCATTTTATCAACTCCAATTACACGATAAATTCATGCTATACTATTTTATAAACTCAGTAAGATAATGATGTACTCATTAAAAATAAATGTTTATAACTTTATTTATATGTTATGATTTTTTAGATATTTCTATAGGAGGCTATTTATGTCAAATTTTACACATATCAATCATCAAGGTAATGCAAAAATGGTTGATGTTTCTAATAAAAGTATTACAAAACGTATCGCTAAAGCGCATTCAAGCATCACAGTGAATGAGACGATTTACCGTCAAATTATAGACAATACAAATAAAAAGGGTAATGTACTTAATACTGCTCAAATTGCAGGTATAATGGCTGCTAAAAATACATCGACTATTATTCCTATGTGTCATCCATTGCCCTTAACTGGAATAGATATTGAATTCTCTTGGAATCAAGCAAACACACCACGCCACTATCAATTAAGCATTACTGCTACGGTTTCTACTACAGGTAAGACTGGTGTTGAAATGGAAGCTTTAACAGCTGCTTCAGTTACAGCTCTCACAGTATATGATATGACAAAAGCAGCTGATAAAGGAATGATCATTGGTGACACATACCTTGAATCAAAATCTGGAGGTAAATCTGGAGATTATCACCGTCAATTAGATTAATCTTTATGATTTTCTTCTATTATGATAGTCATAAGCAGCATTTTCAATTAGGGAAACCTATGATTTACAATGCTTTTTATGACTATTTTATTTATGGAGTTCATAAACCATATGATTTAATTCCGGAATAATGAGTTTAGTCATTGCTAACTTTACTGCCCCAGTTGATCCTGGCAACGTAAAGATTAATTTACTCATAACTGTTCCCGCTAATGCTCTTGAGAGAAGCGCTTTTGTTCCTACATCTTCCGTATAACTTAAATATCTAAAAAGTTCGCCGAATCCTTCAATTTCTTTATCTAAAAGTGGTTTTACAGCTTCTATAGTCACATCACGTTGTGCTATACCAGTGCCTCCAGTCGTTATAATGACATCAATATCTGATGCTAACCATTCGTCAATTTGAGATTGGATGTCTTCCTTGTCATCTTTAATGATATGATAGTGTTCTTCTGTCACTTCTATATTCAGTTCTTTCAAACACTTTTGAACTAATTGACCGCCTTTATCTGTTTCTTTATTTCGTGTATCAGAAATTGTTAACACTGCACATTGAATTGTTTTTTTAACTTCTTTGTTATCATGCTGATGCATCATCATTCTCTCCTTATCCAAATAGTTGATTGATTAAATGTATTGCTTCAGATTTCTTAGTTGTACCATGAATCAACATTCGCCCACCCTCAAAATATACAATTCTATGTTTTTTAAATTCAAATACTAACATATATTGGTTTTCATGGTAACGAATATCGAGTGCTGTAAGAAAATCAACTAATACTTTTTTTGTAATGTCTTTATTTTCATATTGAACTGTATCTCTACCACACAAAGTTGCATATGAAGTCGAATGAGCATATAAATATGGAAAGCTAGCATTCTTACCACAAGTTGGGCAATCATCACGACGCATTTTACTATAACCAAAAGAACAATGTGTATTCTCCCAAATATCTCCATATGTCAGCTTTGTGGGAATCTGTTTACCAATCAATATCTTTAAAGCATCCCGTAATTGAAAACTTGTGGTCATCGTTACGGCTGGCTGAATCACACCGACAGTATCACATGTCAGATTTATAACTGGTAACTGAGGCATTAAACAATTAAAGCAAGGTGTTTGACCTGGAATAAATGCAGTTTCTACATAGGTACTTTGAACTACTCCACCATAAATCCAAGGAATGCGATATCTATAGGAAAAATCATTGATTAATTGTCTTGTTTCAAAATTATCCGTTGCATCAATAATCAAATCTACACTCGTTGCATATTGCTCTAAAAATTGGGCATCTACATGTTCAATATAAATATTCATTTTTATATCAGAACGAATATGTCTTAAGTGATCTTGTGCAGCAACCACTTTTGGCAACATACGATCTGCATCACTTTCTGTAAACAATGTCTGTCTTTGTAAATTACTATATTCAATATAGTCTCTATCCACAATAGTCAACTCTTGAATACCAGCACGAACAAGTCCTTCAGCTACATGGGTACCCAAAGCGCCCATTCCAACAATCAATACATGTTTCTGATTAATGGTTTGTTGTCCATGTTCTCCAATATCTTTAAATAAAATTTGTCTTGAATAACGTTCTTGAGTCATTATTTGAAACCTCTCTCAACATTCTCTCTTCTTTTTATTATAACGAAATAGGAGTAGGACAGAAATCTAAAACGTTCTAAACTTCGATATCCTACTCCTATTTATTTAATTTGAATAATTTCATCTGCTAATACTTCTGCTTCATAATTAGAGTGCGTTACAAAAATAATAGGTATACACCATTCCTCATGAATTTGCTTAACTAGATGGATGCCTTCATCTCTAGAAATATCATCTAAACTTGAAAAAGGTTCATCAAGTAAAATTAAATTGGGTTTCGTGCTTAAAGTTCGCGCGAGTGCTACACGTTGGGCTTCCCCACCAGACAGTGTCGGCGGAAATTGATTTATTAAATGGCTAATATTTAAACGTTGAATAAGCTCATCAATATGTTTAGACTGTTTAGTCATAAATGTAATATTCTGAAGAACCGTCATGTTAGGAAAAAGTTGATAATCTTGAAATAAATAGCCAATTTGGCGTTGTTGAATCTTTACATTAATATGGTTTTCAGTATCCACTAATAGATGATTATCAATATTGATATAAGCCTCATCTGGTTGTCTTAATCCCGCAATGATATTTAATATTGTCGTTTTTCCAATACCGGAGGGACCTTGTATTGCATATATTTTAGCTTTTGTATCTTCAATGTTAATATGAATCAACGTTTGCTTTAACTGATGTTGTAATTTAACTTGTAACATCTAGTCTACCTCCTGAACTTTATCACGATTCGCAAAATTCAACATACTAATGACTGTAATAGAAAATGCAACGAGTACAAGTACCCATAACCATGCCTGATTCTCTTTTCCTTGTTCTACTAAAAAATAGATTTCCAGTGGCAGAGTATTGGTTTTATTTGGAATATATCCTGCAACCATCAATGTTGCACCAAATTCTCCAATAGCTCTCGCAAAACTCATCATAATACCCGCAATAATTGAGCGTTTAGATAATGGTAGAATTAAACGATAGAAGATTTTACGTTCACTTGCTCCCATTGTTCGTGCAGTATTTAACATTTTAGGATTAATACTTCGAAATCCTTGAATAGTATGTTGGTACATCAGTGGAAAACTAACAATGACAGATGCAATTACTGCACCTGTCATTGTAAATACTACGGGTAAGTGAAGTACATTTTGAAAGAATTGGCCCACAAATGTTCTAGGTGAAAAAACAATAATAAGTATAAACCCTAGTACTGTCGGTGGTAAAACAATAGGTAATAATATTAAGCTTTCAAGAAATTGAGTTGCATGCCCTTTTCTTTTATATAACGTTCTACAAATAAAAATTCCTAATATAGAGACAATTATCGTACTGATAAATCCTACTTTAATAGAAATCCATAGAGGTGTTAAATCAGGCATATGTCATCCCCCTATACTTTAAAGTGATATTCTTTTAAAATATCTTTCGCTTTTTTAGATTTTAAAAATTCTATCCATTCTTTAGCAAATTTGTTATCTGATGTTGCTCCCGCTTCATAAGTGATAGGTTTTTTCAAATCCGCTTTTTTAATCTCATTTACTTTATCTGTTCTTTCATTATTCGTATATAAATCGGTCTCATATACAAATCCCATTTGAGTATTACCTTTTTCAACGTAATTTAATACTTGTTTAACGTCTTTGGCATATACAATTTTATCTTTTACATCACTATATAAATGTTGATTATCTAAATATTGTTTCGCATATTTACCTGCTGGTACAGTTTTCACTTCACCAATAGCTAATTTTTCGTTGTCTTTTAAATCTTTTACTGAAGCTTGATCACTGTTTTTATCACCAATCAATACTAACTGATTATGTGCGTATTTATATGTATTATGAGCTTGATTATGTTTTTTCAACATATCTACATCTTTCGTATTTGCAGACATAAAGACATCAGTTGGCGCACCTTTTTCAATTTGTTGTCTTAATGCCCCTGATCCACCATAATTAAATGTTACATTTACATTTTTATGTGTTTTTTCAAACTCTTTCTTTAATGCTTTACTTACATCACTTAAACTTGCTGCTGCTGAAACTTTCAATTCAGTTTTAGGATTATCACTATTATTTGACTTTGAAGATTGCTTGCTATTGTCATTATCTTTTGAATTTGAACAACCTGCTATAATGATAATGAAAGTCCCTAACACCGCTAATAATCGTTTTACAGTCATTTATTTTTATGCCCCCTATTCAATCAAATATTATACGCTTTTTATATCTTTTGAACAGTTTTACCGTATTTTATATTTATTTCTAAATTTTAAAATATAAAGTTTTATATAATCATTCAATATTGAAATACTTTTTGTGAATATAATGATACAGTATAAAGTAGTTATAACCAAAGGGGAGACATTCATGGATAAAGATGCCGTTCAAAATCAACCAATTATTAGGTATGAAGATGAGCAACTCATCGAAACTGAAGACAGCTATGTAACCGAATTTCCATTAACCATTATGGTAAATGGAAAAGAATTTGCTACAGTAATCTGCAGTCCGACACATTTAGAAGAGTTAGTCATAGGATTTTTAGCATCTGAAGGAGCCATTTATAAAAAAGAAGAAATTAAACATTTACAAATTGATGATAGTAAAGGGTTTGCTCATGTAGAATTAACTAAGTCATTAAGCGACCGTTTTGAGTATTCTACAAAGCGCATGGTTGCTTCATGTTGTGGAAAAAGTCGAGAATTTTATTTTCAAAATGATGCAGCAATTGCTAAAACGTCTATGTCTAATATCATTCTCACTCCAAGACAAATTTTAAATATGATGACAGGTTTACAAAGTGCAAGTACCTTATTTAAACAAACAGGTGGCTTGCATAACGCAGCAATTAGTGATGGTGAGGCATTTTTTGAACATCGTCAAGATATAGGTAGACATAATGCCTTAGATAAACTTTACGGTTTTTGTCTTACTCATCAAATTCCTGTTAGAAATAAAGTACTTATTTTTAGTGGACGCATATCATCTGAAATTTTACTAAAAGCAGCTAAAATCGGTGTCGGTGTTATATTATCGAAATCTGCACCTACCACATTGGCAATAACACTGGCACATGACTTAAATATTACTGCTATTGGTTTTATTAGAGGTGATTCTTTTAACATTTATAGTCATCCAGAACGTATAAAAGGAGTGAAATAGAATTTATTATAAATTCATTTTTCACTCCCTACTTTTATTTATATCGCATCTTCTTTAACTATCTGATATTGAAAGCTTTGAAAAATATAGCCTTGCTTTATATACATGTCTTTTGCTGTATCATCCCCATCTGCCACTAATATGACTGGTCGAGAACCGGCTAAATGGCCTACATAGGACTGCATCGTAGTACCTATTCCTTTATGACGATAGTCTTCTAAAACGCCGAACCCATCAATTTCAACAGTTTCATCTGTAACTATAACATCCAAAATCCCCACAGGTTTATGAAGATAATATGCAACTATACGAGTGACGTCATCTATTTGATTTAATATTGCTTCTCTCGTTCGTTCTTCACTTTCTTTAACAAACGCTTCGCCATACGGTTTTGAAAATTCATTGTAAACACTTAGATAATCTTCCATATTAAATGAAGTTACAGGTTCAATATCTACCTGAATATTGCTCTCAAATTGTTTTAATGTAGCACTGTCTATCGCATACAATTCAAGTAGTTTTAATTGAAATCCTTCATTGCGTATCGCTTCTAACCATGTAGAATGAAGTAATTGGTTTTCTGGAAATGTAAAAGATAAATGAGAAGAATGTTGTTTTTTATGCAAAATTCGTTGTTTCTCCATATCTGCATACCACTGATTAATTGAAGGTAACGTTTTGTACTGCCACTTATTCATGTGATATGTAATTGGATCAGAAGGTGTTAAATATATAATATTCAACTCATTTTCTAAGTATATTTTTCCATTTTCTTTAATCTGCTTCATTGTTATGTGTGTCATAGCAACCATCACCTTACTATGTATATTTTGTACTATTATATCAAATTCTTAAAACGTGAATGGTTAAGTAATGTTGTACCAATCAAGCTTGCAATAATCGCTTTAATGATATCTCCTGGAACAAATGTAAATGACAATAAGAATGCTTTACTTATAGGCATATGTATAATGAACCCCATAATGATTGTTCCTACAATATCTAATAATAAAACACCAAATACAAGCATACCAATAAATAATGTAAAGAAATTAATATGATTTTTAAAACGATCTCTTACTAAACCTATAAGATATGCCACTACTGGATATAAGAATAAAAATCCTGCTGAAGGACCTGCAAACACACCTATTCCGCCACGTCCACCTGATAATAATGGTAAACCTGTGGCTGCTAATAATAAGAAGATAATAACACTGAGTGCGCCATATTTACGTCCTAATATAACTCCTGCTAAAAAGATACCTATATTTTGTAATACAATTGGTACAGGCATAAATGGTAATGGTATTCCGGGTACTAGGCCTAAAATACAAATAACCGCTGTCATTAAAGCTGTATATACTAAATTTTTTGTACTCATTTGATTTCCTCCTTTTATGAAGAAAATTATACCACTTATGTAAACTGTTTTATATAAAAAGTTTACATTTGAAGTTAATGAGATACTTTTTTAGCTAAAGACGTGATATAGTTGAAGAATTCGTCATGATTGACATGATTAACGACACGCACTATACGTCCATCATCACTCTTATATGTACGTCCTTGACTTGGTCCTTTTGTATATACATCTACTTTAAGTTCTATAGAATCTGTTAAGCTTTCTTTACCAATTTGAGCAGTCGTCAATACATCCCATAAAAAATAAGTAGAGTTTGTGACAAAATGAGTAAGAGGAGGTACAGCTGCATAACTGATTCCTAAAAAATCAACTCCTATAAACTGACGTTGATTTGCCCACATTTGACGAATAGCTGGCGTCAATGGTACTTGATTAGTGCTTTCTAACGCTACCATTTCTATCTTGATAGACGTATCAAATATTGTTTTAACAGCTTCAGGATCCCAAAAAGCATTCCATTCAGCTGTGCCATCATGTTCGGGTTCTTCCACATTTCCCTTTTCTAAAAATGTTCCTCCCATCCAAACTAACTTTTCAATATTGTTTACTATTGCTTTATCATGTTTGATTGCTTTGGCTAAATCGGTTAACGGACCAGTAAACAATAAAGTCACCTTTTCTTTACTATTATTTAATACATTAATAATATCCTCATAAGCTTCAAATGTACTCGTTACAGAACGTTTATCAATCCATTTCTCATTTAAAATAGGAAGCGCATCCATAAAAAAGGCATGCATTCTCCAGTCTTTCGGAAAAGGGTTAACTCCTCTTTCATATGAAGGAGCTACATCAATAGATAAATTTGAAAAACGATTTATAATTTTACATGAAGCACTTAGAGAAGGTTCTAAATAACAATCTGCACCGATTGTACTTACACCTACTAATTCAACATTATCCATTTGTAGTAATAAGAATAGTGATATTAAATCATCAACGCCGCCATCATGATTAAAATATATTTTAGTCATTAAATCCCTCCAAAAATATGTAAAAAAGCTATGACTACATTATACGTAATCATAGCTTTCTTTAAACATATTATACATAAAAAATTCATTCTACATTAAATCAAGTATAGATTTTGCAATATTCATATATGCTGCATCTTCCATAGGAGGATTATGTAGGCCCGCACGCATATTACGATAATAGCGTTGTAATGGACGATCCATTTCTAAACTTTTCGCCCCTACTATTCGCATAGCAAGATCCACTACTTCTAATCCTTGATTCATGACTAAAATTTTACTTGCAGATGTTTCATTCCAAATATTAAGTGTTTCATTATATTGATTGTAACCTCTAGCTGTGCTCCATAAAAAATGACGAGCAGATAATAAGAGTGATTCCATTTTTCCAACATTTTGTTGTACAGTAGGTAGCGTAGCAATTGTTCCATCAATACTATTAGGGGAATGCGTTTTGGCAAACTCAATAGCATAATCTCTCGCTGCTTGGGCAATACCTAAATATACACTTGGTATATGTAAAATCCATCCATTGGGTTGCGGTTTATGTTTCGTTTCTACAAAGTTTTCAAATGGAACTATAACATCATTTAATACTAAATCATGACTTTCCGTTGCACGCATCCCTAACATATTCCAATTATCTGCAATTTCTAAACCTTTACTCTCTCTAGGAATTAAAAAGAAGCCTACTTCTTGAATATCTTCTACAAATGCAGCAACAATATAATGTGTCAATGCTTTACTCATAGATGTAAATGTTTTCACACCATTTAATTTATATCCGTCTTTAGTTTTTATTGCATGCGTAGCAGGTCTTCCACCACGAGTAGGACTACCAGTATCCGCTTCACTTACTGCTCTATTTACAAGTGCGCCATTTTTTACTTCTTTTGCAAATTGATCAAGCATAGTTTGACTCCACATATGCTGTTGATATAATTGCCCTACAACGCTTAGATGCCAACCTATAGATAGTGCTGTAGCGCCATCTATAGCTCCAAGATACGATTGTAAAACGACCATATCTTCTATGGTTGCACCTTCTCCACCATATGATTTAGGTAAAGTTAACACACTATAACCTTCCTCTACAAGCCATTTTATATTGTCAAATGGGAATTTAGAGTCAATATCTTCTTTTGCTGCTCTTTGTTTAAATGTATCTTCAATTGTTTTAAATTTTTCAATCCATTTTCTTTGAATATCACTACTTATTAAAAATGAATCTAACATGACTATCACCTATTCGATATTTGATATATTTAATCATAGTTTAACACTCGGTTTTAATAATATAAAGCATCTCATTCACATAGTATAATAGAATTAAAAAAGAGTGGACAGACATTCTGTCTCACTCATTTACCCCATCATCATTCTATTGTATATATTTCTCTAATTCAGCAATTAAAGCATTAATTCTCCCGCGTTGCTCTTTTGTTACATAAACAATAACTGTTCTTTCATCTTGTATACTACGTTTTTTTGATAATAATTGTAAATCTTTTAATTTTTGTAATGCTTTAGTTAAGTAATAAGGTTTGAATTCTGAATACGTTGCAATTTCTTTTGAAGTAATTTCATCTTTTTTACTTTTAACAATATAATTTAAAATATAAATTTCTTCATAATTCAGATTATATTTTTTCTTAGTGTCTTTAAAAAACTTTTTCACTTGAAATGTTGCGTTAACTAAATCATTGATGTCTTTAATTTGTCCCATATTCTAAACCACTCCTCTGATGTACATCTAGTTGCTACAAGGTTCATGTATACTAACTACTACAACACTAAACATTTCTTATGCTATAAAAATTATTTTATAACATTTAAGTATAATATTTCAATATTTTTATGAAATTAAAATGATATTATATATTAAAATCTCATTTGCCAAATTAAATTATACATAATTATTTCATGCGTTATACACCTAAAATAACTAGTAATGTATGAGAATAAGCCTTTCTTACATCACTAGTTATTTTTATTTTTTGAAACAAATTATAATGTTAATTCCTTTTTTATCATTTTACTACAATGACTCAAGATATCATGAATTTCTTTCTTTTTTGACATATTTAACTTTATACATACTCTACGTTCATCTAGATCATCTCTTTTTTTCAAAATATAACCACTTTGTTGTAATCGTTTAATTACTAAATTTATATTTATAGACTGACAACGCGAAAAATAGTTTATCGATTTCAACGAGATATCATTTTGATTCAACCAAATAATGCCTAAAACAAGCAAATCATTTAAACTTAACTGATAGTGCTTAATATTTTTTTCAATCTTACTTAAAACTTTATAAATAGTAATTAGATATGTTAACTTGCAATAATTCATATTCTTGATTGATGTTTTAAGATAGTTATTTTCAAGTAATTCTCCAATTTCTAATAATAAATGATTCATTTTTCTTTCATACATTTCTACAGGCAAGATTCTTAATCTTCGTTGATCATTTGCATCATAAGATTTAAAAATCCAATTTTCGTGATACAAATGGCTCACAAGATAAAGTAAAGTTCGTTTAGATAAATACGTTTTTTTCATTAGTGTTTCAATATCCATACCTTGATGGCTCGTTTTATGATAATCAATAATAGCATATAGTACATTTAAGTGTTCAATATTTAGGTTTTTAGAATATTTTAAAAGTTCATCGACTGCTTTATAAAATAAAAGATAAAATAATAGTACATCCATATCATTTTTTGTCATGATGGTTGCCACCTCGCAATTTATACAACAATTCTAGAAGACAGACTTTAGTATTGCGATACAATTTTAAAGTGTTTTAAGTTTATCTCTATATCATACATATACTTACTTCATATTAAGTATGAGTAAAGGTCTAAATACTTTATCTTTTTACTTATTATTGGACTTAATCCTATTTTAGGTATGATAGTTACTTTTGGCCTCAGCTATAAGTAACTGTGCTTCATAATCTAAAGATATTTCAACCGTTTCGGTAGTCTTATATATTGGAGCAAATTGTTTTTTTCGTGCTTGACCTGGAGTCATCCCATATTTCTTACTAAATAATGCAATAAATCTCGGAAAATGATTAAATCCATGTTTATAAGCAATATCTTGAATAAATTCACTGCTATCTAAAATATCAAGTAAACATAATTTCAAACGAATATCATTAATATATTGAGCAATATTATGATAAGGTGTATGAAATTTAATCACTTGACTTAACTCTTTGTTAGACATATCAAGTGAATTCGCTAATGCTTGTTTATTAATCTTTTCATGATGATGTTCAATAATATATTCATGAACTTCATCTACAAGTGGATTGTCTAGTTTATAGTTTTGACGATGTTTTCTTTGAATGTAACCTAATTCTACACATAAATGTTTAACTAATTTATCCCTTATGTGTGGAAGTCGAGGTTTTCGACTTTCAAATTCAAGAAGATTAATAATAAATGATTCTAATTGTTTTCGTTCAATAGAAGAAAATTTATATCCTTTTTGTCTGATATAATCGTCTGCAAATCTTAAATAATCTGTGAATGAAATTTCAATTATTGCAATAACAGAGTTCGTTTCGCCTTCTATCGAATATAAATCATTTAACATAATAAATACGAGATCTCTTTTTTTCATATTATATGTATCTAAGTCTAAATTTATTTTTCCAGAACCCTTTAACCAATATATAAGTTTGATATTGGATTCTTTTTGTTTTATTATTCTCGTATTTTTTAAAAGCTTTACCGAAAAATTATCTATCATACGTCTTTCCTCTCGTTTGTAATATAAAGACTAGATATAAGCGATGACATTTCTCCCCTTTATTCACCACTTAATTCTATTGAATTATCGCTTCGATACTTGTGTATGCGTATCGGAGATCTATCTTCATATACAATTTTATGTTTTATTTCGGTATTAGCAGTAGCAATATTTTGACTTATTTTATCACTTTATTATCTTATAGTATGATTTTATTATTTTTCAATATAAACTTACTTTATTTATATATAAAGAGGACATATAAAATGATTTTTTAGTATTTGTTTAATCAAGGAATCATTCAATAGGCTAAATTATTTTTCTATTATTTTACAAAAAGATTACAAGAAAATGAATGTTTTTTTCATATTCTTCTGTAAACACTGTCATAGTGGCTTTTTTTATATTAAAAAATATTACTAAGAATTAAATTTACAACCTTTTATATTATCGAAAAATTACAAATCATTAACATTCCCCACAAACTGTAATTTTTTTGATAAAGTATTTCTTGTCGTTAAGTAAAATGATTTAAAGACTAAGTTAACAAATGACTATTAAATATAAAATAATATTAATTTAATTCTCAGGAGGAAATTTATAATGAAAAAAATCGCTACAGCTACAATCGCTACTGCAGGAGTTGCCGCAATTGCTATCGCCGGACAAGGACATGAAGCTCATGCAGCTGAACAAGGATATAATCCAAATGATCCTACTTCATATAGCTACTCTTACACTATCGATCAACAAGGTAACTACCATTACACTTGGAAAGGTAACTGGAGCCCAGATCGTTTAAATCATTCTAACTATAATTACAATTATAACTACAATACATATAATAATTATTCTAATACAAATTCAACTTATAGTTATAACAACTATCATACTAATAACTCAAATCAAGTTGCTAGTAATCCAACACAATCTTACACAACAAATAATCAACACACTGGTGGTTTAGGTTCTGCTTCTACTTCTAATAATAATGTAAAAGTAACTACTGTAACTGCACCGTCATCAACAGGTGTTTCAATTTCTAACTCTGTTAGCTCAGGTAGAAACTACTATACTTCTGGCCAATGTACATATTATGTATATGACCGTGTAGGTGGTAAAATCGGTTCAACTTGGGGTAACGCAAATAACTGGGCAAATGCTGCAGCATCTGCTGGTTACACAGTAAATAACCGTCCATCTGCAGGTGCAATTATGCAATCTACTGCTGGTGCTTACGGTCACGTAGCATATGTTGAAAGTGTAAATAGTAATGGTTCAATCACAGTATCTGAAATGAATTATGGACATGGTGTAGGTGTAGTAACATCTCGTACACTTTCTTCAAGTGAAGCTGCTTCATATAATTTCATTCATTAATTAAATTGATAAAGAAAAAAGATTTAGAATTCAATATGAATTCTAAATCTTTTTTTATGCATACATACAAAAAGCGTTCGAAACTTTAGTGTTTAGAACGCTTTAAGTTATCATATTAATCAAATTCGTTATTATGGATTGAATTCTCGCCACAAAAATCAAATCCACTTTTAATTCATTTTTTAGGATATCTAAAATGAATGTATTTTTTTAAATAACATCGCTACTATGTTTCTCATTAATACTTTAATCCTAATTTGTTATTTCCATATTGTAAGGGAATTAAACATCGAATTAATCATTTAATTTATTTTTTTACGTATTCCAATGCCAGTAAATCCATAAATAATTGCTAATATAGCACATAAATAACATGGTACTGCCCAAATAAAGAATTGATCAACTGAAACTCCTAATTGTTGCGCATAGTAAATACCAGATGTTCCCCAAGGAATTAATGGTAGAACCATAGTACTGGAATCTTCTAATGTACGAGATAAATTACTTCTATCTAAATTCATATCTTCAAACATGTCTTTCATAAGTACCCCAACCATAATAATAACAATTGACGCCACACCAGCAGCAAACACCAACATTAGGGACGATAGCACAGTAATAAGAACGAGGGTACCAACAGATTTAACACCTTTTGCAACAGTTTGTAACATTACATCTAAACAACCAGATTTCTCTACAATACCTGCAAATGCATAACCACAAAAAATGGTCACAATGATTTGTGTCATACTCATCATTCCACCTTGTTCAATCAATGTTTTTGCATTTTCGGTAACATGAGAATGCCCAGTCATAGATGATGTAAAACCATCAAACGTTGCTTTAAAACCATCTACAAATTTAAATCCATTATTAAACTTACCTATCAAAATAGCACTCAACGCTGAAACAAGCATAGATGGAACAGTTGAAATTTTAAATATTAAACAAATGATAATCACAATTAAAGGAATCCATACAAAAAAATTAATATTATAAATACTAGATAGTTCATTTAAAAGTACTTTTATTTGCTTAGTATTTACATTACCTTGGGAATTTAATCCTGCAAAAAACCATACGATAAGTCCAATGATTGATGCTGGAATGGTTGTCCACATCATTGCTCTAATATGAGAAAAAATGTTTACTTTTGTTACGAGTGCAGCAAGATTGGTTGTATCTGATAAAGGTGACATTTTATCTCCAAATACTGCACCTGCAATAATTGCACCTGCTGCCATTCCTTGATTTATACCAAGTTGACTTCCAATAGATATTAAGGCAATCCCAGCTGTAGACGCAGACCCCCAAGCTGTTCCGGTTGCTAAACTACATATAGCCGAAATGATAAATGCTGAAATTAGAAAATAACTAGGATTCAAAAACTTAAGCCCATAGTAGATTAATGCAGGTACAGTGCCTGCGTACATCCAGCTACCTACAATGATACCTACAGCCAAAATAATGAAAATAGCAGGCATAGCTGTTGTCAATCGATGTGTAATTCCTTCTTCTAAGTCCTTCCATTTTAAACCGACACGCATAGCAATAAAAGCAGCGTAGGTTGAAGCGATAAGTAACAATACTTGAATAGGGATATTGAATTTAACAAATCCAATTGTAACAACTATTACCATGACAATAATTGTAGATATTGCTTCTAGAAATGTGGGTTTTCTTTTCATATATCTGCTCCTTTTTCTTTTTTCTTAAGACCTCTTTTCTATACCAAACATTATACTTATTTTAATCCTAATTTATCTAAACCAAGTTCTTCTACTGTTAGCCCTTCATTAAAGAAATCACGTTCGAGAATAGTCGAGGCAATCGTAATTATCGCATCAATATTCGGTGTATCTACACCAATTTCACGTCCTAAACTTGACCATAATACAAGTCCATATGCGATATCTTCAGTAAGATAACGATTTTCTACAGAGTTCGGTCCTGGAATTTGTGAAAATACAGGACTTGTATTAAATAAACGATTTAGCGGTTCATCCTCGTCTTTACGTTCTAGATAACCTCGTTGAATACGCGCTTCTTTAGCAGTTAATAATTCAAAACCTAATTTACGCCCTAAAGTTAGACGTTCTAATTCTACAGCATGTAAAAGTCGCACTGTGTGTTTTGTGATACCTTCTTTATATAATGCAAATGTATCTGCATAATCTATACGACCTACATTTAATAGTGTAGGAGCTGGATGAACTTCAGGATTTCCATTTTCTAGATTCGTTTTCCACAAACTTTCTTCTTTTACTAATTGTGGATACAATTGGCTCACTTTATCAAAACATTCATTTAACTCTCTCTTATTGTACGTTGAGAAAAAGACTTTTCTTACATTAAGAGATAAATCCACTCGAGCCTCTTCAAAATCTACACGTGTTCCGTAAGTAAGGGTATTAGCTTCTGCATATTTAGGTTGAATATTAATATGACGTTCCTCTAATACATTCATAAATCGAATTGATCCCATAGCTGCTGCGATATTAAAGAAAATAATTTGTTCCGCCGTTATATAATGAGACATCACTTTTGCATAATATTCAATGTAAGATGAAGGAATCACTACTTGTATCACTTCTGCATCTTTTAATACATATTCAATATCATCACTAATATTTGTAAAAGGTACAAACGTTTCATGACCTTCATTATTAAAATCAAATCCACCTTTTTCTAACGCTCTATCAAATTTGTGAATTGATGAATTTCGACAATATAATTTGACTTCATGTCCTTGATTGACCATATCTACTGCAGCTGTAACCGCACCATTTCCTGATCCTACTATTGCAATTTTCATAGTTATCATTCCTCATTTCTCTATTTAGAATTTTTAATAGTCATCTAAAAAAATTATTATCAATAAATAAAGATGCAGATATAAATACTGCATCTTCAAAATAGTATTATTTTATTCTATAGCCTAATTTAAATTTTTACAAACACTATTAGTAGTATGATATCACATAAATCTCCATAAATGTAACCGCTTATCCTTTATGTATATATCTTTATATAAAATAAGTTTATTACAAGGTGCTGTAATATAAATTCTATTAATATTTTCAAAAAATTAGAAAATGTATAGCAAACGTGCAGTTTGCAAGAAATATTAAACAGATTTTTATTACATAGTTGTGCAAGAATTTTGAATTTTATTTACGGTAAAGTAACAATGCCCTACTACATGTTTTTATCTGATAAAGTATGACTTATCGTTAATAGCGACAAGTTAATGTTAAAACATATTCAACATATCGCTAAAATTATCCTATTGTTGAATAGTATTTGGGAGGACTTTATTTATGAAAAAATGAATTACATTATCAACACTGACAGCAGGAAGTTTAGGACATGTGGCTTATGTAGAAAGTGTAAATAGTGATGGATCAATTACAATTTCAGAAATGAATTACACAGGTGGCGCATACGTGACTGATACACGTACAATTTCAGCAAGCGAAGTAAGTGCTTATAATTATATTCATTTATCGTAAATATCTAAGATTGATATAACTTGAATATAAATATATTACCGTTTAAGATAACCTTTAAGATTATATTTTCATTAATTTAAAAGTGAGAAAATGAATTCATAATGAATTCTTTCTCACTTTTTTATTTTCTAAAATTGCATAACTCATAATTGTTTGAGAAAATATTTTTACTTATCAAAAATATTATAAGGAGTAATGGATATAATGCAATGGTTAAAGGTCATTTTATCTGGATTGATAGAAGTTGTTTGGGTTACGTGTTTAAATTACGCTCATAATACGTTTACTTGGCTTATCACTTTATTATTTATTGCTTTAAGTTTTTATTTAATGCTTTCTGCGACAAAACAACTTCCAGTAGGTACTGTTTATGCTGTCTTTGTTGGTATAGGCGCTGCAGGAACAGTTATCGTTGATATGTTATTTATTAATCACGTCATTTCACTTATGAAATTATTATTTATTATTTTATTAATTATAGGTATTATCGGATTAAAGCTTTCTACTGATGACCAATCTGAAGGAAGTCTATAAAATGGCGTGGTTATACCTTTTAGTTGCAGGATGCTTTGAGATTTTAGGTGTTGTTTTCTTAAATGAACTGAATCGTACACATAAAAAAATATATATTCTACTAGGTGCGCTTACTTTTATATTTAGTTTTAGTACTTTAAAACTATCTATGCAGACGATTTCGATGGGAACTGCCTATGCAATATGGACAGGGATCGGGACTGCTGGAGGTACCATTGTAGGTATGATTTTCTATAATGAATCAAAAAAATTTATTCGTATATTTTGTATTGGTTTAATCTTAATATCCGTAATTGCTTTAAAAATAATACAGTAACTTTATTCATATAAATTCTTTGTGTCCCTATCTTTCTTCCATTATACTTAATTTGAAAGAATACAAAGGAGTGAGATGGATGGAAAAAGTATATATAGCTGGTAAAATTCCAGAAGCTGGTTTAAATCTACTCAAAGAACATTTTGAAGTAGACATGTATGAAGGTGAAGGTATCATCGATAAAGAAACATTAAAAAAAGGTGTCAAAGATGCTTCTGCTTTAATTAGTATTTTATCCACTAATGTAGATAAAGAAGTAATTGACAGTGGTGAAAATCTTAAAATTATTGCCAATTATGGCGCTGGATTTAATAATGTAGATGTAGATTATGCACGTGAAAAAAACATTGATGTTACAAATACACCAAAAGCATCTACAGCTGCAACTGCTGAATTAACATTCGGCTTAGTATTAGCAATTGCTCGTCGTATTGTTGAAGGTGACAAACTTTCTCGTACAAAAGGATTTGATGGTTGGGCGCCATTATTCTTTAGAGGCCGTGAAGTCTCAGGCAAAACACTTGGTATTATCGGATTTGGAGAAATTGGTAGTGCAGTAGCTAAACGTGCAAAAGGATTTGATATGGATATCCTTTATACAGGTCCTCACCAAAAAAAGGAAAAAGAACGTGAAATTGGTGCTAAATACGTTGATTTAGATACATTATTAGAACACTCTGATTTTATTACAATCAATGCTGCTTACAATCCAGATATACACCACATGATTGATTCAGAACAATTTAAAAAAATGAAATCTACTGCTTATTTAGTCAATGCAGGGCGTGGACCAATCGTTAATGAACAAGCACTTGTTGATGCATTGAAGCATAAAGATATTGAAGGTGCAGCTCTCGATGTGTATGAATTTGAGCCAGATATTACTGAAGGTTTGAAATCTTTAGATAACGTAGTCATTACGCCACACATTGGTAATGCTACGTTCGAAGCTCGTGAAATGATGTCTAAAATTGTAGCTAATGATACAATTAAAAAATTGAATGGTGAAGAACCGCAATTTGTTGTTAATAAAAAATAAGGTTAAATAAAATAAGGAGTTATCATAGAATCCATAGTGAATTCTATGATAACTCCTTATTTGTCTTTTGTTTTATATAAAAATTTAGTTTGACCACTAAAAAATCGTTTTGGCATACGTTTCATGATAGCATTGCGCAATGCAACAACTAGTTTATTATCTTTTTGAGCGATATTTCCGACTTTTCGAGAACGTTTTATTACTTTTTTAGTATGTTTTACACGTAATTTATTATATCGCTGTAATGCTTTTTCTAAGTCATAAGAAGCGATACAATTAGCTAAAACGATAGCATCTTCCATTGCTTGTCCTGCGCCCTGACCCATGTTTGGCGTCATTGCATGGGCAGCATCTCCTAATAAGACTGTACGACGATGTACAAATGAAGTTAAAGGTTTTAAATCATATAAATCGTTTTTAATAATACCTGTTTCACTTTGTTTATCTAACAATGCCCTCACTTGATTAGGATAATGATTAAAATAAGCCTGCAAATGTGGTTTTTCAAATGATACATATTTAGGATCTTTTTCATTTGCATTAATTGTAATAAACCAATAGGCTTGATTATTAATTAGAGGCACAATGCCCACGCGTCCACGTCTTCCCCAATATTCATCTGCTGTATATTGATTCATTATGTCCGCTTCATCTATCATTCCTCTAAAGCACGTATAACCTTGATAAATCACTTTAGAGTCTGGGAATAATGCTTTTCTAACGATTGAATGAATACCATCCGCTCCAATACATAAATCAAACGTCTGACTTGCATGTTTTGAGAAATGAAGCATTGGCAGTTCAGATTGAACATCCACTTTAGTCACTTCATAATCAGTAAATACAGTATTAGGTTTTACATATGAAGATATTAACTCTATTAATGACTGACGAGATAATGTCACATTTAATGTTCCCTCTTTCAACTTAGCAGATGTAAGCAAATCACCTTTATCGCTATAGATATTTAATGATTTTAAATTTTGTCCGGCATTTT